>NZ_JAWOAI010000343.1:0-10852 GCF_033194735.1 Streptomyces sp. W16 | reverse complement strand
CGTCGAGGCGGTGACCCGGCCGCGGCGGGCGGCGAGGTCGCCGAGGACTCCGCCGACCGCGTCCCCGGGCACGGTGACCGTGACCTCGACGACCGGTTCGAGGAGGACCGTCGCGCAGGCGCGCAGGGCCTCCCGCAGGCCGAGCCGGCCGGCCGTGCGGAACGCCTGCTCCGAGGAGTCCTTCACATGGGTCGCCCCGTCGGTCAGCGTGACGCGCAGCCCGGTCACCGGGAACCCGCCGACCGGGCCCTCGGTGAGGGCGTCACGGCAGCCGGCCTCCACCGAGCGGACGTACTCCTGCGGCACCCGCCCGCCGACGACCGCCGAGCGGAACGCGAAACCGGAGCCGTCGAGCGGTTCGACATCCAGCACCACGTGCGCGAACTGGCCCGAGCCGCCGTCCTGTTTGACGTGCCGGAACACGAACCCGGACACCCCGCGCACCACCGTCTCCCGGTAGGCCACCCTCGGGCGGCCGACGTCGACCTCGACCCCGGTGGCCAGGCGGATCTTCTCCACCGCGACCTCCAGGTGCAGTTCGCCCATGCCGGACAGGACCGTCTGGCCGGTCTCGGCGTCGGTGCGCACGACCAGCGAGGGGTCCTCCTCGGCGAGCCGGGCGAGGGCCGACGCCAGCTTGTCGGTGTCGGTGCCGCGGCGTGCCTCGACGGCCACGGACACCACCGGGTCGGCGACCGCGGGCGGTTCGAGGACGAGCGGGGCGCCGGGCGCGCACAGGGTCGAGCCGGCGCGGACGGACTTGAGTCCGGCCACGGCGACGATGTCCCCGGCGACCGCCCGCTCCAGCCGTTCGTGCCGGTCGGCCTGCACCCGCAGGATCCGCCCGATCCGCTCGGTGCGCCCTGTACCCGGATCCCACACCGTGTCCCCCCTCTCGATCGTGCCCGAATAGATCCGCAGATACGTCAGCCGCCCGGTCCCCGCCGCGCTCACCTTGAACGCCAGTGCGGACAACGCCACTTGAGGGTCGGCCGCCCGCTCCTGTTCGCCGCCGTCGTACGTCCCCCGGACCGGGGGCACGTCCAACGGCGAGGGCAGATACGCCACCACGGCGTCCAGCAGCGGTTCGATGCCCCGGTTGCGGTAGGCCGAGCCGCACAGCACGACCACACCGTCGCCGGTGCGGGTCAGGTCACGCAGTGCCGTGCTCAACGTCCCGGCGGACAGGGTGGATTCGGCGCAGAACTCCTCCAGCGCGCCCGGATGCAGTTCGGCCACGGCCTCCTCCAGCAGCCGCCGACGCCGCCGCGCCTCTTCCAACAGGCCGTCCGGCACCGGGACTTCCGCCATCGTGGCGTCGCCGTCGGGCCACACCAGCGCCCGCATCCGCAGCAGGTCGACGACTCCGGTGAAGCCGTCCTCCGTGCCGATCGGCAACTGCACCACCAGCGGCGCCGGATGGAGCCGTTCGCGGATGGAGGCGACGGCCGTGTCGAGGTCGGCGCCCGCGCGGTCCAGCTTGTTGACGAAGGCGATGCGCGGCACGCCGTACCGGTCGGCCTGGCGCCACACCGACTCGCTCTGCGGCTCCACGCCCGCGACGGCGTCGAACACGGCGATCGCACCGTCGAGGACGCGCAGCGAACGCTCCACCTCGTCGGCGAAGTCGACGTGTCCCGGGGTGTCGATCAGGTTGACGCGGTGGCCGTCCCAGGCGCAGGTGACGGCCGCGGCGAAGATGGTGATGCCGCGGTCGCGTTCCTGGGGGTCGAAGTCGGTGACGGTGGTGCCGTCGTGGACCTCACCGCGCTTGTGCGTGGTGCCGGTGAGGTAGAGGAACCGCTCGGTGACGGTGGTCTTGCCGGCGTCGACGTGGGCGAGGATGCCCAGGTTGCGGACGGCGGTGAGCGGGTTGGTGACAGGGCGTTCGGTGCGCACGGCCCGTGGCCTTTCGAGAGTGATTCCGTGCAGGGCGGCGCGATTCCCGTACGAGGGAAGAGAGTTGACGTGGAGTCAGATGCTCAGATGCTCGTCACGGGTGTCCGGTACCGGCCGCGCGGCGGGTACCGGAGGGACGAGGACAGGAGGATCACAGCGGTGCGGTCACGCACGGCGGGCTCCCCTCACTCGTCAACGGTTGTGGCGAGTGTAGGGAAGCCCGGGGTGGTGGGGCACCGGATTTATCAGGGGCAGGTGGGCCCGGGCGCGGACATCACCGACCATCAGACGCGTGCCGGACCGCGGCGGGGGCCGAGCCCGAGCCGTTTCAGTGCGTAGGTGTCGAGCCAGGTCAGCAGGCCGTTCAGGATCAGGGTCATCACCACCAGGACGATGAGGCCGGCGAACTCGGTCGCGGCGTCGAGGTTCATGGCGGAGGTGAAGAGTTCGTGGCCGACGCCTTCGGAGGAGGCGATGAACTCGCCGCCGATGACGCCGAGGATGGCGAGGGGGCCGCCGGTCTTGAGGGCGGCGAAGAAAGGGGCGGCCAGGGTGGGGATGGTGACGTAGCCGAGGACGTGGTGGCGACGGCCGCCCATCACCTGGACGATCTCGACGAGTTCGCGCTCCCGCAGGCGCAGGCCCAGGTAGACGTTGTAGAAGACGACGAAGGACACTCCCGTCACGGCGATGTTGATCTTCGACCAGGGGCCGATGCCGAAGAACAGCAGGAACAGCGGTGCGAGGGCGATCTTGGGGATGCCGTTGACGGCGGCCACCAGGGGTTCCAGGACCCGGCCCGCGAGCGGGAAGGAGCCCAGGAGCAGGCCCATCACGGTGCCGAGGACCACGCCGATGGCGAATCCGGCGGCGATCTCGATCGACGTCACCCTGATGTCGGTCCACCCGGAGGAGGAGCCGAGCAGGTTCCACAGGGCGTGCGACACGTCGGTGGGCTTGCTGACCGCGTACTCCGGGACGACGGGTCCGCTCATCACCTGCCAGAGGACCAGGCAGAGCGCGATCACGGCGAGGCGCAGGGCCACCACGGTGGCGGTGTCGCGCCAGCGGTCGTGGCTCCTGCGGCGTCGTCCGGTCGCGGCGACCGCAGTCTCGGTGGTGGTCTCGCCGGTGTTCTCGGGGGTGTCGGTGGCAGTCACCATCGGATGCTCCTTCCGGTTGCGCGCCGGCCGTGTCATGGCAGGTACTTGTTGGTCCAGTCGCTCGTGGTGACCTTCGCTCCGTCGGGGAGCGCCCCGATCGCGTCGATGAAGGCCGTGGTGGTGTTCCAGGTGGCCGCGTCCATGGCGGCCTTCGCCGGCCAGTCGACCTGTTCCAGGCTGCTTTCGAGGACATTGGCCGGTACGCCGGGCAGCGCCTTCTGCGCTACGGCCAGGACGGTCTTGTCCTGTTTGTCGGCGAGGTGGGTCCGCATGTAGGCGGTGCCCTGCTGGACGGCCGTGACGAACTTCTTCGCGATGTCCGCGTGCCCGGTGGCGTAGCTCTTCTGGGCCACGACGAACTGGCTGTATCCGGAGTGCGTGGCGTCCCATTCGGGCACGGTCAGCGGGGTCGCCACGACGACGCCGTCGCCGGAGTCCGCGATCTGCAGGGGCAGTGGTTCGGAGGTGACGAACCAGTCGATCTCGTGGTTGTTGAGCGCGGCCTTGTCGGCGACCGGGCTCGGCAGCGACACCCACTTCAGCTTGGTGGGGTCGACGCCGTGGGACTTGAGGAAGATGCCGGCTTCTGCCTTGGTGTTGGCCGAGCTGGCGCCCGCCGTCGAGTCGGAGAGGGCCTTCGCGACGTCGGCGGCCGGGGTGGAGGCGGTCAGGTCGTGGTCCTGGGCGAACTTCTTGCTGACGACGAGTCCGAGCGGGTTGCCGAGGCCGTCCGCGCCGAGCGCGATCTCCGGGAGGCCCTTGGAGAGCGCGGTCACGAACCCGGTGGGGCTGTCGTGCAGGAACTGTACGGAGCCCGCCTGAAGGGCGGACGGTCCGGTCGCGGCCGTCAGCGTCACGTACTTGATCCTGAGCCCCTGCTTGCGGAAGTAGCCGTTGGCGTCGGCCACCTTGAGGGGCAGGTCGAAGATGTTGCCGCCGGTGCCGACCGTGACGGTGGTGAGTCCGTCGGCGCTCGCCGAGGAGTCACCGCCGCACGCGGTCAGCAGTGCCGTGCCGAGCGCCATGGTGGCCGCCAGGGCGGTGGCGGTACGGGTGTCCACGGTGCGTAGTCTCATGAGGTCTCCTGTCACCATGCCTGCTGCGTACGGAAGAAGCGCTTCCAGAAGTCGAGCCGCTCCGGCTCCGCGACGGGGACCGGTCCAAAGCCCTCGCCGACCTGCATGACCGTCGCCGAACCCGGGTTGTACGGCGGCCAGTTGGGCAGTCCGGGCCCGTTCGGGTCGCCGGTGGCGACGAAGTTGGCCCAGTAGCCGGACATGATCTCGGCGACGGCGCGGTCCTCGGCGGTCCACTCGGCGTCGTCCTGGTCGAGGTTGTCGAGGACGAAGTCGATCTCCGAGCCGTGCGAGGCGCGCCGCGGGTCCTGACCGCGGGCCGGGGAGCGGTGGGCCCAGAAGTAGGTGTGCACCGGGCGGTCCGCGTGCCGCGTCCAGTCCGTCCCCCAGAGGAACGTGGAGACACGGGCGTTGTCGCGTACGGCGGCGTTGTGGGCGCGGCCCGCCTCGTCGTCGGTGGTCGCCGGGTACAGCCGCAGGAACTCGTCGGCCATCTCGCCGTACTTCCTGCGGGCGGCGGCCGTGTGGTCGTGGAGGGTGACGTGGACGGGTGGCATGCCCGGCCGCCAGGCCTTCCTGCCGGCGGTGCGGTAGCCGGCGAAGGTGCTCTCGGGGACGGCTCCGCTCTCGTCGCGGTTGCTGCCGGCGAGGTAACCGACGTTGTTCTGCAGTCCTTTGGCGTACGTCTCGTCGTAGCCGGCGGGCAGCACCCAGCCGTCGACGACGGGCCGGAACAGCGGTGGCTTCGCCGAACTCCCGCTCTCCACAGGCAAGTCGACGGCCGCGTCCCCGTCGACGAGTCTCTGCCAGGGCAGGGAGCGCAGCCGGGCGAGCGAGGGGCCGCCGCGTTCCCCGGCGTACCGTGCGCCCGCGCTCTCGGCGTCGGCGAGAGCACGGTACGACGTTGCCAGGTACCGGAGTTCGGGGTCGCGGGAGTGCCGGGCGTGGCTCTGTGCGACGGCACGGTGGAACAGGCCTTGCGCCAGCGGGGACATGGCGAGGAAGTTGACCGCGCCGGCGCCGGCCGACTGTCCGGCGATCGTGACGCGGTCGGGGTCGCCGCCGAAGTTGGTGATGTTGTCCCGTACCCAGCGCAGGACCGCGACACAGTCGAGGAGGCCGTAGTTGCCGGAGGCGTGGTGTCCTGACTCGGCGCTGAGTTCGGGGGTGGCGAGGAAACCGAAGGCGCCCAGGCGGTAGTTGAAGGTGACGACGACCAGGCCTTTGCGGGCGAGGGCCTCGCCGTCGTAGCGGGGGCTCGCGCCGGTGCCGACGCGGAAGCCGCCGCCGTAGATCCAGACCAGGACCGGGCGGCGTTCCTCGGTGGAGGTGGCGCCGGTCCAGATGTTGAGGTGGAGGCAGTCCTCGCTCATCGGGAGGTCGATACCGGCGACCTCGCTGCTGGGGGCCTGCGGGCACATCGGGCCGAACGTGTCGGCCGTGCGCACACCCGGCCAGGTCGGCGGGGGCTGCGGCGCGCGCCAGCGCGACTCGCCGACCGGGGGCGCCGCGTAGGGGATGCCCCGGTAGACGGTGAGCGCGCGGTCGCGGCCGGGTATGCCCTCCACCAGCCCTGCCTCGGTTTCCACTGGGTGGCGCATGAAGACCCTTTCTCGGGTGCGGCGAGTGGTCGGTCAGTCGGGGGTGCGCACGGAGTCGCCGTTGGCCGAGCGCAGCAGGAGTGCCTGTCGGGCGGAGGCGACGTGGTGGCGCATCGCGGCGACGGCCGCGTCGGGGTTGCGGGTGACGACGGCGAGAAGGATCGCCTGGTGTTCCTCCAGCGAACCGGCCCTCGGGTGCGGTGCGGAGAGGTTGCGGTACTGGCGCATGACGAGCGGGTAGAGCAGCGTGTCGTAGGCCTTGGCGAGGGTCACCTGGTGGGCGGCCTGTTTGACCTGCTGGTGGAAGAGGCGGTTGCCGCGCGAGTAGGCGGCCTGGTCGCCGCGTGCCTTGCAGTCCTCCATCTCCCGGAGGGTGGCGCGCAGTTGGGTGATCTCCTCGTCGGTGGCGCGTTCGGCGGCCTTCCCGGCGAGGGCGGACTCCAGTGTTTCGCGGGCCTCCAGGATGTCCGCGGCCTCCTCGACCGTGAAACTCCGGGTGCGTACCCCGCGGTTGACCTCGCTGGTGACGTAGCCCTCCTGGGTGAGCCGGACCAGGACCGCCCGCATGGTGCTGCGGGAGACGTTGAACATCCTGGTCAGGTCGGCCTCGGTGAGCCGGGTGCCCGGCTCGACGCTGCCCGACAGGAGCAGGGTGCGCAGTCCTTCGTAGGCCTGGCTGTGCCGGGTGGGCGACGTCCGGCCCGGATCCACGACGTCGTCGTAACCGCTGATGTCCACCTTGATCACCTGTATGTCTGGGTAGGGATGTCGACTGCTCCGGGAGTATCTCTGTTCAGCCGCGCGCTTCGGCCAGCCCGGGATACAAGCGTCGTGTCGTGCCCGCGAAGATCGCCCGCCGGGCGTCCTCCGGCAGTACGGCGAGGACGTCCTCGGCCAGGCGCAGCAGCTCGGGCAACGACTGTTCGGCGGCAGGGCAGTTGGAGCCCCAGGCGATCCGCTCGGCACCGAAGGCGGCTACGACGGGTTCGAGGAAGTCGGCCGCCGTGTCCCCGGCGTCGTGCAGCCGCTCCAGGTTGCGGTGGGTGAGTTTGAGGAACAGGCCCGGATGCTGGGCGAGTTCGGCGACGTCGGCCCCGGCGCGGGCGGGTGAGGCGGCGATGTCGGGGTAGCCGATGTGGTCGAGGAGGACCCGGACGTCCGGGAACCGCTCCAGTACCTGCCGGAGCTGCTTGGTCGCCGGCCCGAGCCGCATCTGCAGACAGACGGTGATGCCCAACTCGCCCGCCCGGCGCCAGAATTCGTATGTCTCGGGGGTGGCGAACCACTCCCCCTGCGTCGGCACCGTGCTGCCGCTCGTGAACAGCCGCACCCCGGCGAGGCCGCCCTCGCCGACCGCGTGCGCCAGGATGCCGGCGGCGTTCTGGCGCAGCGGATCGAAGGTGCCGACGGCGACGAAGCGTCCGGGGCGGCTGCGGCAGCTGTCGAGGACGTAGGAGTTGTCGTAGCCGTAGGCCGTGGTGGCCTGCACCAGGACGGCCTGGCCGATGCCCGCCTCGTCCATCCGGGTCGTCATGCCGGTGGCGGTCACCGGCCGGGACCCGGCCCACGGCGACTGCTTGCCGCCGATCGGCGCGCGCGGATAGCGCGACTCGTCCTCGGAGATGATGTGGCAGTGTGCGTCGACCACGTCCATGGTCCAACTCCTTTGTGCGGTACGTCGTTTCGGTCAGGCGTCCGGGTAGTCGCCGGCGGCGAACAGGGCGTGCGGGTCGGTGGGGAAGTCCGGGTCGAGCAGGCCCTGGTCACGGGAGAACCGCACGAGCGCGGTCAGGCTCGGCGCGTTGACGTCGATGCCGTACGGGACGGGGTCGCCGTCGATCTGCCGCGCCTGGCGGGCGAGCCGGGGCTGCGCCGACCAGTCGGGATCGGCGGCGAGTCGCTTGCGCTTGCTGTCGGCGAAGGCCGTGCAGAGCCTGGTGGGGAGGGCGGGGTCGCGGTCGACGAGTTCGGAGCGGAGCGCGATCAGCGAGTGGAGTGGGTAGACGCCGGTCCTCAAGTACCAGTCCACGGCGAGGACTTCGGCATCCGGGAAGAGCGGGTACGGGCCCTCGCCGACGCCGTCGTCCGCCGCCGTCCAGCCCGCCCGGGGTGCGCCCGCCCGGCCGGTACCCGCGTTGCCGGTGAACGCGGCGTCGATGTCACCGGTCCGCAGCAGCTCGCCCAACGACCGCCCGTTGCCGACCCGTTCGACGTTCTGCGGGGTCCGGCCCTCGATGTGGTCGTCGTCGTCCACCACCCAGGTGATCTTCCCGACGTCCACACCGTACTGCTCGGCGAGGATGCCGCGCACCCACACCCCGGTGGTCACCGTGTACGCGCGGACCCCGACCCGGCGCCCCTCCAGATCCCGTGGCACGCGGATGCCCGAGTCCTCGGCGCACCGCACATCTGCGTGGTGGAAGCGGCGGTTGAGGAAGACGGGGACCGCGGTGAGCGGGACCCCTTCCTGGCGGGCCATCAGATAGGAGACGGGGGCGAGTTCGCACACGTCGAACTCCAGGTCGCGGATCATGCGCCGGTAGGCGCCGATGACCGGCCTCACCTCGACCGGCTCGATCCGGTACCCGTCCACCTCGACATCGCCGTCGAGGAGCGCCTGCCCGTGCGGGTACTCCCCGAGGGCCACCGAGAGCTTCTGCATTCCCTGCCTTCCGTTCGCTGGGGTCTGTTCGCTACGGCCGTCCGCGCGGACCTATCCGCCGAGCCGCGCGGGCTCCACGCCGAGGGCCGCGCAGGTCCCCGCCACCAGCTCGCCGAAGGTGACGGGTCGGGGCAACACGCCCTGCTCCAGGGCGTATCGGGCGGCCTGCGTGACCGGTCCGCGCAGTGCCTCGAAGCCGACCGGAGCGAAGTCCACAGGGCTCGTCGGCGGGATCGCGGCGCGCATCGCGTCGTAGGCGGCGCAGACGGCGGTGGAATGCTCACGGGCGGCCGACTCGGTGACGCCGACGACATGGTTGACAGGGGCGAACCCCTTGGCGAGCGCCCATTGTCGAGCCACGTCGGACGCGTCCGGGACGGCGGTGTGGATGACGTCGATGGCCGGGGTCTCGTTGCCCATGATCCCGAATTCGAGGCGGCCTTCGAGGAAGTCGGCCTGGAGCCGGGCGCCTTCGGGGGCCCGCTTCACCCAGTCCGGGTCCTCGTGGCCGTCGACATGGCCGTCCTCGTACACGACCCAGTCGACGTTCCGCAGGTCGACCCCGTACTGCTCGCCGAGGAATCCGCGCACCCACACCCCGGTGGTCTGACTCCAGGAGCGGACACCGACGGTCCTCCCCTCGATGTCGTCGACCGTCGACTCGCCACAGGTGACGAGGGTTTGGTGCTGGTGGCGGCCGAGCGTGGTGACCGGGAGCAGCACGACCGGCTTCCCGTGGGCGACGGCCTGGACGAGCGTGACGACCGCCACCTCGCAGAGGTCGACGTCCCCATCGTTGACGAAGCCGCGGGAGGCCCTGTGCACCGGGCGTACGTCGAGCCGTTCGAGGTCCGTGCCCGTGGCGCGGACGGCGGCCTGTGCGGCGGTCGCGAGGTCGTCGCGGCCCAGAACCATCTTCATCCCGTGCTCCTCCTCCGGTGGAACCGCTCGTGGTGCCGGCGCAGCAGGTCGGTGCCGTAGTCGTTGCCGTTCGGGGTGCGGACCACGGTGTGGATGTGCTTGCGCGAGGGCACGTCGTTGTCGAACATCACCCCGGCCTGGTGCTCGAACTCGATGAGGATCACCGGGCTGTGGACGCGGTAGTAGAAGACGCCGTTGAGGCCGCCGTCGCCGATCCAGGCGAAGTGGGTGTCGGCGAGGTGGGCGGTGACCTCGTCCATGCGGACCCGGGCGTGACCGGCGCCGGCCCGGTTGACGTACAGGCCGATGAGTTCCGCCGCGACCGCGCGCTGACCGGACGTCAGCTCGCCCAACGGGAGGCCCGCGTGGTCGAGTTCGAGGTTGTCGCGGAAGGCGCCGGCGAACAGGTCGGGCGGCAGTTCGTCCGCGATCACGGCCAGCTTCCGCTGACGGCTCGTCAGAGTCGTGAACAGCTCCTGCCCTACGGCCTCTTCGCGCCGGAAGACTGATGTCCCCGCGTACTTCCCGGACTTGGCGGTGACCGGTTCGGCGCCCAGGAAGGTGGGCGTGAGGACCATCTGGTCGCCGACGAAGACGCAGTTGACGTTGACGTGGTGGCCGTCGAGCTGCCAGCCCCAGGGGCCGCCGTGCCCGGGTTCGCCGTAGACGCTGAACCAGTACAGCCACTCGTTCAGGAGGTCCTCCTCGCCCCGGAGTTCACCGATGGTGAGGTTGAGGTGCATCAGGTCGAGGACCTGGGTGTAGCCGTGGCCGCTGAGACTCGCGCGGACGACGTCCAGGGCGCGGTGGCGTCTCTCGTCGTCGAGGTCCTCCAGGCACAGACCGTGGCGGAGGAAGTACCTTGCCCCGTTGGCCCAGTGACGCCAGGTCAGATCGTCGACGGGGAACCTGCCGGCGGCCCGTTGGGCCGGTGAGAGGGCGGTGAGGTAGTCCTCCGCCGCCCGGCGGACGCCGGTGACGTCCACGCCGGTCTCACGCAACGGGAAGAGCCCGGGGCGCACGCCTTCGGAGGTGGCCACCCCGCGGAAGGGTTCCGCCGCCGCGCGGCGCCGCCAGTCGACCTTGGCCAGGAGGTCCGGCGTCCACCGGTCGGGCCGCCGGGTGGGGGCGCTCGGTCGGTGTCGTAGTCCTGTCATCGCTGCCTCCTCTCAACTGCCCCGGACGAACGCCGTTTCCTTCTCGATCGCGCCCACGTCCACGGGTGAACGCACGAGCTCCTGCTCCAGGGCGTAACGCCCGGCGATCTCAAGGCAGTTGGCGAGGGAGTCGCTCCAGCCCGCGGACACCGCGCGTCCGGCCGGTGAGTCGTCGCGCTCTCGCGCGGTGGCGGCGATCGCGTCCTTCAAAGCGCGGTACAGGGCGAGTACCGCCTCCGGTGCGGAGTGCAGGACGTCGTCGCGGACGACGACCACGTGGTTGGCGGGGACGGTGCCGTGCCGGTCGATCCAGGCGAGGCCCGCGGCCTCCGCGTCGGGGATCAGCGGGATCAGGCCCTCGCCCTGGCCGCCG
>NZ_JAWOAI010000342.1:0-10974 GCF_033194735.1 Streptomyces sp. W16 | reverse complement strand
TCACCCGCCGTACCGCCTCCCCGGCGTCCGCGGCGAGGCCCTGGACGAGCGCGGCCCGCCCGGTGAAGTGCCCGTAGATGGTGCGCCGGGCCAGGCCCGCGGCTCCGGCGATGTCGCCGAGGCTGCAGTCGGGGTCGCGGCCCAGTTCCCGCAGGGCCGCTTCCAGGATGCGGGCGCGGGTGGCGTGCGCCCTGGAGCTGCTGCGGCTGATCACGTCGACACCTCCTGGAGGGGCTGGCTCGTCCCGGCATAGTTGCACATCGGTGAGCAATAAAATAGCCTGCACATCAGTGAGCAATTAATGCGTCCCCAGGAGTCCCCGATGCCGCTCTTCGTCACCACCCCCGTCGACCGGATGGCCGGGCCCTACGCACGCCGCTGGTCCGCCCTGATCGTGCTGTGCCTGAGCCTGCTGATCGTGGTCATGGCGAACACCTCGCTGATCGTGGCCGCACCCGACATGACCATGGACCTCGGCCTGAGCAGCAGCGATCTGCAGTGGGTCATCGACGGCTACACCGTCCCGTACGCCGCGCTGATGCTCGTACTGGGCTCGATCGGCGACAAGTACAGCCGCCGCGGCGCCCTCGTCACCGGCCTGGTGATCTTCGCCGGGGGATCGGTGATGGGCAGCCTCGTCCACGAGACCGGGCTCGTCATCGCCGCTCGCGCGATCATGGGAGTGGGCGCGGCCGTGGTCATGCCGGCCACGCTGTCCCTGCTGGTCGCGATCTTCCCGAAGCACGAGCGGGCGCGGGCCATCACGGCGTGGACCGCCACCTCGGGCCTCGCCATCGCCGTCGGCCCGCTGGTCGCGGGGTGGCTGCTGGAGAGCCACGCCTGGGGTTCCACGTTCCTGATCAACGTCCCCATCGCCGTCCTCGCGGTGGTCGGCGCCCTGGTCCTCGTCCCGCCGTCCAAGGCCGACACGGCGTTCCGCATCGACTACGTGGGCGGTCTGCTCTCGATCGTCTCGGTCGGCAGCCTCGTCTACGCCATCATCGAGGGCCCGCACTTCGGCTGGGGCGCGGGACCGGTCACCGCGGCCGTCGTCGCCGCCGTGGGACTGCCCGCCTTCGTGGCCTGGGAGCTGCGCCACCCGCACCCCATGCTCGACGTCCGCAAGTTCGCCCACCGCCCCTTCAGCGGCTCGATGACGGCGGTGCTGTTCTTCTTCTTCGGCACCTTCGGCGCGATCTACTACGCCACGCAGTTCCTGCAGTTCGTCCTCGGCTACAACGCGCTGGAGACCGGCGTACGACTCCTGCCGCTGGCCGGAGCCGTGTTCCTCGGCGCCGCGGTCACCGGACGGCTCACTCCCAGGCTGGGCATGAAGCCGATGGTGGTGACCGGCATGGTGCTCGGCACCGTGGCGGTCTTCCTGCTCACCCAGATCGACAAGACCTCCACCTACGGCGACTTCCTGCCCACGATGATGCTGCTCGGCTTCGCGATCGGACTGAGCGTCTCCCCGGCCACGGACACGATCATGGGCTCCTTCCCGGAGAACGAGCTCGGCGTCGGCGGCGGCGCCAACGACACCGCGCTGGAACTGGGCGGCTCCCTCGGCATCGCCATCCTCGGCTCGCTGCTCGGCACCACCTACAAGGACAGGCTGACCGACCTGGTCGGCGGCCACCTTCCCGCCGCCGCGCTGGACACCGCGGGGGACTCGGTCGGCGGCGGCCTGGCGGTCGCCCAGCAGATCGCGAAGACGCCGTCCGCCGGACCGCAGCAGGCACAGGCCCTGGTCGACGCCGTGCACGAGGCCTTCGCCCACGGAGTCGCGCAGACCAGCCTGGTCGGCGGGATCATCATGGCCGCCGGGACGCTGATCGTCCTCGCGGTCCTGCCCGGCCGCCGCGCGACCGGCGAGCCGGAGCCGAAGGTGGCGGAGACCAGCCGCGATGAGGAGCACGCCGACTCCGTCTGAATTCCGGCGCGATGCGGGCCCCTTCGTGCGCCGGGGCCCGCGCGGTCGCGCGCGGAGACGGCGTACGCGCGGGACGAACGGACGGGGGCACACTCCGGTCCGCCGGGCCATCGTGCATAAACTGGCACAGTTCCGCCTCGGCGCCCGCTCCCTCGTCCGCTCGGAGAACACCGTCCCCGCACTGAGCGGCGCCGGGATCGCCGACGGTTGAAGCTCACTTCACGAAATCGACGGTCCTGCCTGTGCACGCTCCGGACACCACCGCCATCACCCCCGAACCGGCCGACACGGAGCCGCGTCGCACCCGGCGCTGGCTGCGCCCGCTGGTGATCACGGTCCTGCTCGCGCTGTTCACCACGGAACTGGTGCTGGGCTGGCCGTCGCTGGCCGCCGCCCTGTCACAGCTGCGCGCACCCCGCCTGAACTGGTTCGCCGTCGCGCTCGTCGCCGAGGTCGCCGCCATGGGCTGCTACGCGCGCATGCAGCGTCGGCTGCTGCGCTCGGCCGGGGTGATAGTGCCGATCCAGAAGCACGTCGCCCTGGCCTACGCCGCCCACTCGCTCAGCGTCACGCTGCCCGGCGGACCGGCCTTCTCCACCCACTTCAACTACCAGCAGATGCGGCGCTTCGGAGCCACGCCCGCCGTCGCCTCCTGGTGCATCGCGCTGTCCGGCATACTCTCCGCGGCTGCCCTGGCCGTCGTCACCGCGATCTCCGCGATCGCCTCCGACGGCAGCCTGCAGTGGCACAGCCTGGTCACCCTCGGCCTGGCCGTCCTGCTGCTCACCGTCGGCATCCGGCGCATCACCCGGCACCCCGAGAAGGTCGAACCGGCCACCCGCGCCGCGCTGGCCAAGGTCAACAGGTTGCGGCACCTTCCCGAGACCCAGGGCCTCGACCGGATCCGCGGCTTCGTCGAGCAACTCCGCACCGCCCGGCTGCAACCCCGGCACGCGATCGCCGCCGCCGTCTTCGCCGTCCTCAACTGGCTGCTCGACGCGGGCTGTCTGTGGCTGTGCTTCCACGCCATAAGCGACACGCAGATCAGCAACGCCCAACTGCTGCTCGCCTTCTGCGCGGGCATGGCCGCCGGCACCCTCACGATCATCCCGGGCGGACTCGGCATCATCGACAGCGCGCTCGTCCTCGGGCTGGTCACGGGTGGCGTGGCGACCAGCACCGCCATCGCCACGGTCGTGCTCTACCGGATCATCAGCTTCGGGTTCATCATCGGCGTCGGCTGGATAACGTGGCTGGTCATCCGCCGCCACAACCGCCGCGAGCCGGTCGTCCCGGTGGACGCCGACGGTGCCCAGGAGGACAGGGGTCCCCTGGGCACCGGCGCCGGTACGTCGGCGGGTCGCTAGCTGAGCGTGAAGTCGTCAGCCGTGACGTTGGACTGGCCGTACCAGCCGTGGACGAACACGGTGACCGTCCCGCTGCTGCCGGTGGTGAAGGGGACCGACAACTGGTTCCAGCTCGTGCTGTTGGACCAGGTGCTCGCGGAGGCGCCGCCGCTCACCCCGAGGTAGGCGTACGGTCCCTGGACCCAGGCGGTGAGTGTGTAGCTCTTGTTGGGGGACAGGGTGACGGTCTGGTCGCATTCGCCGGTGCTGCTGGCACTCGGCGTGACCTGGAGGCTGTGGCTTCCGCTGTGCACGGGACTGGAGACCACCGCGCTGCCGCCCGTGCAGGTCCACGGACTCAGACTGCCGGTCTCGAAGCCCGCGTTGGTCAGCGAGCCCCCGCCACCGCCTCCGCCACCACTGGTGGTGACCGTGAGTGTGTAGGTGGCGGTGTGGCTGCCGGTCGCGGCGGTGCCGGTGACGGTGATCGGATAGCTGCCCGCGGCCACGGACGAGCCGACCGTCGCCGTCAGTGTCGAACTGCCCCCGGAAGTCACGGAGTTGGGGCTGAACGAGACGCTGACGCCGGAGGGCGCGCCGGAGGCGGAGAGGCTGACGGACTCGGCGCTGCCGGAGGTGACGGCGGTGGAGACGGCCGAGGTCGCCGAACCGCCCTGGGCGACCGAGGCTGAGCCCGGCGACAGGGACAGTGAGAAGTCGCTGGTGGTGCCTCCGCCGCCGCCCGTGCCCGTGCCCGTGTAGGGCACGAACGCGTCGGTGAACGCGAGGCTGTTCTGGCTGATCTGACTGCACGTGGGCAGGGAGTTGGCGCTGCCACTGCACGCCTGGTCCCGGGTGATGGCCCAGAACGCCAGCCGGCCGACACTGTTCTGCGCGGCGAAGCTCTCCACCGTCTGGGCGTCCGCCAGGGTGAAGGTGGAGCCGTCGTCGTTCTTGCCGATCATCGGGGTGATGCCGAGGTTGGCATAGGTGTAACTGGAGTCGACGGACTGCATCTGCGCCAGCGTGGCCTTCGCCGCGGAGACGGCGGCCTGCCCCATCTCGGTGCCGGTGCCCGCGTAGTAGTCCATGGCCATGATGTTGAGGACGTCGATCTTGATGCCCGCGGTCTTGGCGGCCTTGACGATGTTGACGCCGTCGCCGGTCAGCCCGCTGGTGAGCACCGGCAGGGTCATGGAGAACTTCAGGTTCGGGTTGGCCGCCTTGAGGTCCTTCATCGCCTGCATCTGGCGGGCCACCGCCGCGGTGTCCGCGATGGCGGCGCCCTCGATGTCGAAGTCGAGCTGGGTGACGCCGTAGTCGTTGATGATGGCCTGGTATCCGGCGTCGATGCTGCTCTGCGTCGAGCATGTCCAGGCCAGCGGCTCGCCGCTCGCACCGCCGGAGGAGATGATGACCGACGCGCCCTCGGACTTCGCCTTGGCGATCAGGGGGTCGGTGAAGGAGTCGTTGCCGATGGGGAGTGTGTCGCCCCAGATCTGGTTGCAGCCGACGCCGAGGACGAAGGCAGCTGTGTACGCCTTGAGTTGGTGTCCGGTGATGGCGGTGTCGAGCAGTCCTTCCTGACTGTTCGACATGTCGACGTAGGGGGCCACGGAGTAGACGCTGCTTCCCGCGGCGCTGCTCGCGGGGGCCACGGCGACGGTGACGCCGGTGACCGAGAGCGCGAGGGTGCACACGGAAGCCGCGAGTCTTGCCAGGCGCATGACAGATCCCCTTTCGGGGGTGCCTATAAGGGGGGAGTGGTGGGGGGTGGCGCGTGAAGGCTTTGGTATATACCAAAGCGCTCGCACGACTCTCCGTCAAGAGGACTAGACCAACTCAATACCGTCGGGTCGGTCCGCCTCAACTCCCCACGGGTGTCGGCGTCATGAGGTGCCGACACCCGCGTCCTCGCGGCCGGTCCGGGCTCAGGCCGGGTTCGCCGCGCGGGCGACCAGGTCCAGCGCGATGTCCGTGATCATGTCCTCCTGGCCGCCGACCATCGCCCGCCGCCCGGCCTCGACCAGGATGCTGCGCGTGTCGAGGCCGTAGCGGGCGGCGGCCGTCTCGGCGTGGCGCAGGAAGCTGGAGTACACACCCGCGTACCCGAGGCTCAGGGTCTCGCGGTCCACCCGTACCTCGCGGTCCTGCAGCGGTCGTACGAGATCGTCGGCCGCGTCCATGAGGGGGAACAGGTCGCAGCCGTGCTTCCAGCCCATCAGGTCGGCGACCGCGACGAACGCCTCCAGCGGACAGTTGCCCGCCCCCGCGCCCTGGCCCGCGAGGGAGGCGTCGACGCGGATCGCGCCGCCCTCGACCGCGACGACCGTGTTGGCCACGCCCAGCGCGAGGTTGTGGTGGGCGTGGATGCCCAAGTCGGTCTCCGGGGCCAGGACTTCGCGGTACGCGCGGAAGCGGTCCCGGACGCCGTCCATCGTCAACCGGCCCCCGGAGTCGGTGACATAGACGCAGTGGGCCCCGTAGGACTCCATCAGCTTGGCCTGGCGGGCGAGTTCGGCCGGCTCGGCCATGTGGGACATCATCAGGAAGCCGGCCACGTCCATGCCCAACTCCCGCGCGGCGGCGATGTGTTGGGCGGAGATGTCGGCCTCGGTGCAGTGCGTGGCGACCCGGACCGAGCGGATGCCCAGGGCGTGGGCCTGCTTGAGGTCGTGGACGGTTCCGATGCCGGGCAGCAACAGCGTTGTGGGGATCGACTGTCGTACGACGTCGGTGACGGCCTCGATCCACTCCCAGTCGGTGTGCGCGCCGACGCCGTAGTTGATGCTGGAGCCCGAGAGTCCGTCGCCGTGGGCGATCTCGATGGCGGTCACGCCCGCCGCGTCCAGGGCGGCGGCGATCGCGCGGGCCTGGTCGACGGTGTAGCGGTGCCGTACGGCGTGCATGCCGTCCCGGAGGGTGACGTCCTGGACGTAGAGCGACGGGGTCACTTGGCTGCCTCCTTGGCGGTGCGGGCGGCCATGCGTTCCGCGGTGCGCAGGGCGGCCGAGGTCATGATGTCGAGGTTCCCGGCGTAGGCGGGGAGGTAGTGGGCGGCACCCTCGACCTCCAGGAACACCGACACCTTGAGCAGTTCGCCCGCGTCCGGCGCGAGGGCGCGCAGCGGGTCGTCGGCCGTCACCCGGACGTACTGCACCTTCTGCTTGAGCCGGTAGCCGGGCACGTACGCCTGGACGCGGCCGACCATCTCCTCGACGGACGCGGTGACCGCCTCGGTCGCGCAGTCGGAGACCAGGCAGTGCACGGTGTCCCGCATGATCAGCGGGGGTTCGGCCGGGTTGAGGACGATGATCGCCTTGCCGCGCGCGGCGCCGCCGACCGCCTCGATGGCCCGGGAGGTGGTCTCGGTGAACTCGTCGATGTTCGCGCGGGTGCCCGGACCGGCCGAGCGGGAGGCGATGGACGCGACGATCTCGCCGTAGTGGACCGGCGAGACCGCGCCCACGGCGGCGACGATCGGGATCGTGGCCTGGCCGCCGCAGGTGACCATGTTGACGTTCGGGGCGTCGAGGTGGGCGTCGCCGTTGACCGGCGGGACGACGTACGGGCCGAGGGCGGCCGGGGTGAGGTCGACGAGGGTGCGGCCCAGGGGCCGTAGGACCTCGTCGTGGTGGCGGTGGGCGCCGGCCGAGGTGGCGTCGAAGACGAGGTCGATGTCGGCGAACTCGTCCAGTTTGACGAGTCCTTCGACGCCCTCGTGGGTGGTGGCGACCTTGAGGCGGCGGGCGCGGGCCAGGCCGTCGGAGTCCGGGTCGATGCCGGCCAGTGCGGCGATCTCCAGGGTCTCCGAGAGGCGCAGGACCTTGATCAGGAGGTCGGTGCCTATGTTGCCGGAGCCGATGATGGCGACCTTCGTGGTCACTTGCCGTTCCCTTCCGTGGCTTCGTTGGCGAAACGGACCCGTACCGAGCCCAGGTCCGAGATGTGCGCCTCGAAGGAGTTGCCGGGGGTGGCGGGCGTCATCGGGCCGAGGGCGCCGGTCAGGACGAGGTCGCCGGCGCGCAGCGGGTCGCCCCGTTCCGCGAGGGCCGAGGCCAGCCAGACCGCCGCGGTGAGGGGGCTGCCGAGGCAGTCGGCGCCGATGCCCTCGGAGACGGTCTCGCCGTCCCGGCTCATGGTCATCGTGATCGCGCGCAGGTCCACGGCGGTCAGCGGTACGGGCGTGCCGCCCAGCACGTACAGACCGCAGGAGGCATTGTCGGCGACGGTGTCGACCAGGGAGATGTCCCAGTTCCGCACCCGGCTGTCGACGATCTCCAGTGCGGGCAGCGCGAAGTCGACCGCGCGCAGCACGTCCACGATCGTGCATTCGGGGTGCGGCAGGTCCCGGCCGAGGACCAGCGCGACCTCCGCCTCGACCTTCGGCTGGAGCAGGCGGCCCACCGGCACCTCACCGCCGTCCGGCACCGCCATGTCGGCGAACAGCGCGCCGAAGTCCGGCTGGTCCACGCCGAGTTGACGCTGTACGGCGGGGGAGGTCAGGCCGATCTTGCGGCCGACGATCCGGCGTCCGGCGTCCAGATCGCGCCGGACGTTCAGCTGCTGGACGGCGTAGGCGGTCTCCAGGCCGCCGCCGTCGAGCAGGTCGCGCACCGGCGGACAGGCGACCCCGGTACGGGTGGCCTCCGCCAGCAGGTCGGCGGCCTTGGCCACGGCCGGTGACCCGGCGTCCGGGCGGGCGCCGTCGGGCTCGGTGGGCACGGGTTACCTCCTGGGAGAGCAGTGCGGGTACACCCCTCGGTATAGACAGCATCCCCTCCAGGGGACAATGTTTGTTCCGTGACACGGAACAACGCGGGCGGCAGCATGCTGGAGAAGGCCGCGCTCATCCTCGACTGCTTCAGTCCGAGCGGCGGACCGTACCGCCTGTCGGAACTTTCGGAGCGCACCGGACTGCCCAAGCCCACCGTCCACCGGCTGGCCGCCGACCTCGTCGGGCTGGGCTGGCTGGAGCGCTCGGGCCCCCGCTATCTGCTCGGTGCGAAGCTGTTCGAGCTGGGCTCTCTGGTCCCGCACCGGCGCGATCTGCGCGAGACGGCCCTGCCGTTCCTCCAGGACCTGTTCGAGGCCACCCGCGAGACCATCCACCTCGGCGTCCGGGAGGGCATGGAGGTGGTCTACCTGGAACGCATCCACGGCCACGAGGCCCTGCGACTGCCCTCCCGCATCGGCGGCAGCCTGCCACTGACCTGCACCGCCGTGGGCAAGGCCCTACTGGCCTTCTCCGGCGCCGAGTTGACGGAGGAGGTGCTGTCCCGCCCGCTGCCGAGCCTCACCCCGCACTCGATCACCGACCCGGCCCGGCTGCGCACGGCCCTGGAGAAGATCCAGGTCTCCGGCCTCGCCTACGAGGAGCAGGAGGCGGCCTCGGGGGTGAGCTGCATCGCGGCCCCGGTGTTCGCCGGCGACACCGCGGTCGCCGGCCTCTCGGTCGCCGTACCGCGCACCCGCTTCCGGCCCGCCCAACTCGCCCCGGCGGTACGGACGGCGGCGCTCGGGCTCTCCAGGGTGCTGCGGGGCGGAGGTGGCCCGCGGTCTCCACTGTCCTAGCAGCTAACCCGACCGTACACTGACAAGTCACGGTAACGGGGGCGTTGTTGAGCGGGGGGAGAATCATGTCCGGGGACCAGTACGGCGGTTATCAGGGGTATCAGGGGTTCGCTGTTCCACCCATGCCCTCGTCTCCGCCACCCGCTCCGCCCGACCGACTCAGATCCGTCGCGGTCGGTCTCCTCAACCTCAGTGGCCTCGGCCTCGGTTACGCGCTGACGCGCCGCTGGCTGCTGATGGCCGTGTGCTGGGTCGCGACCATCGTCCTGCTGCTGGTGGCTCTGCCCGCCGACCCGGACGGTGTCTCGGGCCCGTTCGTCGTTCTGTACCTCGTGTTCCTCGTGGCCGCCGCCGTCCACGGCGCGTCGGTCGGTCTGCGCACCCGGCTGGCCTGGCCCGCGCCCACACCTGTCGCGGTCGTGCTGGGCCTGGTGCTGCTCGCCGTACCGGCCGGGGGAGTCGTGCTGTACGACAACGCGCGCGACGAGGCGACCGAGCAGATGCTCCTGGACCGGCTGGAGAAGGCCGACCAACTCGTGTCGGACAGCGGGAAGTTGTCGTTCTCCTCGGCCGAACCCCACTACCGCCAGGCGCTGGGCGTGTACGACGACCTCACCACCGCGCACTCCGGATCGCGGGCGGCCGGCAAGGTGCCCGACCGGCTGAAGACGTTCTACACGACGGTCGCCGGGGCCTACCCGAACCAGAACTACTGTGACGCGATACCCCAGTTGAAGTATCTGCGGACCGTCCCCGGCACCATCGGCAAGAAGCAGCTGGGCACGCTGACCACCTGGCCGGACGACCGCCTGGCCACCTCGCTGTACGAGTGCGCCTCGACCGGGCTGGCCGCCCACAGCGCGGACTGGACGACGAACTTCGGGGACCTGCTGGCCACGTTCCCGCAGTCGTCCCAGGCAGGTCAGGTCGAACCGTCCGTCAAGTCGGCTGTCAGCAAGGCGGCACAAGGTGTGAGCGGCGGCCAACCATGCTCGGCCGTCACGGAGCTGTCGAGTCTCTCCACCCAGATCGGGAGTCTTCAGGGCGGACAGGCGGGCGTGGCCGACGCCCTCGCCGCGGACGCGCAACGGGCCGGCAGCCAGGCCGACGCCGGTGCCTATCAGTGCGGCGTCTGGCAGTACAAGGACGGCGACTTCGACTCGGCGCTCAGCACGATGAACGACTTCGTGAAGAACAACTCGCACGACAAGAACCTGGCCCGCGCCAAGAAGATCGCGATCGCCGCCGAGGTGGCCCAGACGGTCCCCGCCGCGGGCAAGAAGCTGCCGACGACCGCGTCCGGCGGCAGCATCTCCGTCACGGTCAAGAACGACAGCCCGGACGACATCACGGTTCTCTACACCGGGCCGGTAACCGGAAGCTTCAAGCTCAAGGGCTGCGGGAGCTGCACGACGTACTCCCTGACCACCACCCTGCTGTCCGGGTTCAAGCCGTGCAGCAGTGGCAAGAGCTACCCGCAGAGGACGATCAGTCTGCCGACCGGCACCACGTACTTCGTGCACCGCGCCGACAGTTCGACCGCGACCCCGGCCTCGGACACGGCCAAGCTCAGGTCGGGCTACATCTACACGGAGTGCGCCTACAGCACGCGCGGGTTCGGCACCAGCTGAGCCCGCCCCCGTCCTACAGCAGCCTCGGCGCGTGGAACGCGCCGAGGCCGGTGGTCAGGTCGCGGTCCAGCCAGTAGCGGCGCGGCTCGGCGAGCATGACGGCGACGCTGACGCCGAGGAGGCCCGGGATCCTGGCCAGTTCGTCGTCGACGAAGCGCGCCAGGGCTGAGCGGTCCGTCACCAGGCCGGTGGCGAGCACCGACATGTCGCTGGCGACATGCGCGGCGAGCCGCGTCTGCGGGAGCTGGTCGATGCCGTGCATGACCTCGGGGGTCGCACCCGGCGCCACCCGCAGGCGGAGGATGAACGGGGTCTGGAAGCCGAGCCATTCCGACACGGTCTCCAGGCGCGGCTTGACCCATCCCTCGTCCAGGACCCGGCGGACGACGCGGTGCGCGGTGGAGGTGGCCAGGCCGGTGGCCCGGGAGACGCTCGCGGCGGACGCCCGGCTGTCCCGGAGCAACTCGGCGATGACGCCGCGCTCGGCCTC
>NZ_JAWOAI010000341.1:0-11025 GCF_033194735.1 Streptomyces sp. W16 | reverse complement strand
CGTACGGTCGCCGTCCTGCCCCTGGGCGGCGCTCCGGGCGCGCTGGTCGCGGACCTGCTCGACGCGCAGGGCATCGAGGTCGCGCCGGTGCCGGTCGCCGGGGCCACCCGCTCGAACATCGCCCTCGCCGAGGCGGACGGCGTCCTCACGAAGATCAACGCCCCCGGCCCCGAACTGACCGCCGCCGAACAGGAGTTGCTCCTGGAGACGGTCCGCCGGCAGTCCCGTGACGCCGACTGGATCGCCTGCTGCGGCAGCCTCCCGCGCGGCCTCGCGCCGTCCTGGTACGCCGAGTTGGTCGCCCGCGCGCACGCCGCCGGCGTCCGTATCGCACTGGACACCTCCGGCCCCGCGCTCATCGAGGCCCTGCGCGAACGCCCCGACGTCGTCAAGCCCAACGCCGAGGAACTCGCGGAGGCCGTCTCCCGCCCCCTCGCCACCGTCGGCGACGCGGTCAAAGCAGCTGAAGAACTACGGGAGTTGGGCGCCGGCGCGGTGCTCGCCTTCACGATCCAGCAGAGCGGCGGCGCGCTGACCACCGCCGACCTGTATCTCCTCGCGGCCCTGGTGGTCTGCGCGGCCGGCTACACCGAGGGCGGCCGGCTGGCCCGGGTGATGCCCGGCTGGCAGGTCATCGCCTGGGCACTGGTCCTGTGCCTCCCGCTGAGCGTGCCGGCCGCCGCGATCGCGCTGTCCTACGACACCCCGCAGCTCACCGCGCACAGCGTGGCCGGGATGCTGTGGGTCGCCGCCGGTTCGCAGTTCCTCGGGCTCGTCGTCTGGTACCGGGGGATGGCGGTCATCGGGGTCCCGAAGGCCAGCCAGTTGCAGTTGGCGCAGCCGCTGCTCACGCTGGTGTGGTCGGTGTTCCTGCTGGGTGAGCACCTGCCGGTGGCCGCTCCGCTGACCGCGGCGGCCGTGCTGGTGTGCATCGCGGTCACCCAGCGCGCCCGGAGTTGAGGGGCGTGCACGTGCCGGTCCCGGCCGGGCGGCCCGCCGTAGACTCGAAGGCGTACGGACCGCTGCTCCCGGACTCGGTGAGGAGGCGCTTCAGATGCGTGCGACCGTGGGCGACCGGCTCGTCCAGCACGGCAGGGTGGTCGGCCTGCACGACCAGGTCTCGGAGGTCGTCGAAGTGATGGGCACGGAGGGCAGTCCGCCCTACCGCGTCCGCTTCGCCGACGGGCACGAGGCCGTGATGTCACCGGGCCCCGACTGCGAGATCAAGCACCAGGACACGGAACGGTAGGTCAGCGCGGGGGTTTCGCCGGCTGCTGGTAGTGGTCGGCGACCACCCGCGCCATCGCCCCGATCGGGTCCACCGCGACGTCCCGGGCGGCGAAGAAGACATGCCCGCCGACCTCCGGGTAGCGGTCGGCGAGGGTGAGGTGCCGGGAGAGTTCGGCCGGGTCCTGCCAGGCTGCGGGCTGCGCCGGGTCCCCCGCCTTGTAGAGCGCCTCCCCCGCGTACAGCCGGGTCTTCGAGCCGCGCGCGACCGCCGCCCACCAGGGCAGCAGCTTGGCGTAGTCGGCGGCGGCGAAGCCGATGTTCCAGTAGAGCTGAGGAACGATGTAGTCGATCCAGCCCTCGCGCACCCACTTCCGGGTGTCCGCGCAGAGATCGTCGTACGTCTGCACCCCCGCCCTGGTGTCGGAGCCGCGCGGGTCGGTCGCGATGTTGCGCCACACGCCGAAGGGGCTGATGCCGAAGCGCGTGCCCGGGCGGGTCCGCTTGATGCGGGCGGCGGTCTCGCGGATCAGCTTGTCGATGTTGTCGCGGCGCCACGCGGCCCGGTCGGTGAAGGCGCCGCCGTACCTGTCGTAGGCCGCGTCGTCGTCGAAGGTCTGACCGGCCACCGGGTACGGGTAGAAGTAGTCGTCGAAGTGAACCGCGTCCACGGCGTACTTGCGCACCGCGTCGAGGATCGCGTTCTCGACGAAGAGGCGGACCTGCGGCAGCCCCGGGTTGTAGTAGAGCTTCCCGCCGTACGTCACGACCCAGTCGGGGTGCTTGCGCGCGGGGTGCGAGGCGACGAGCTTCGTCAGGTCGGTGTTGTTGGCAATGCGGTACGGGTTGAACCAGGCGTGCAGTTGCAGTCCGCGCACATGCGCTTCCTCCACGGCCGTCTTCAGCGGGTCCCAGCCGGGGGCGACGCCCTGGGTGCCGGTCAGGTACTGGGACCAGGGTTCGTACGGTGAGGGCCACAACGCGTCGGCCGTGGGCCGGACTTGGAAGATCACCGTGTTGAGGCGGTCGCGGACCGCCGTGTCGAGGTGGGCGATCAGTTCGGTGCGCTGCTGCGCGGCGGTCAGGCCCGGGCGGGAGGGCCAGTCGCGGTTGGCCACCGTCGCCAGCCACACGCCCCGCATCTCGGTGACCGCACGCGGACGCCCGGCCGGTACGGGCGTGCGCCCCGTGTCCGCCGCCGCACTGCCCGTCGTGGCCAGCGTCGACAGCGCCGCCATCGCGAACGTCCGACGTGACAATCGCCCCATTCGTACACCCCCATACGCTGTGGACCCGCGCGGTCACGGATCGTCTCCGCGCCCCAGGATGCCCGACCCCGGCGATCGATCATCGATACTTGCGGGTAACGTGCACGATCGGAGCAGGAACCGGACAACGGACTCCTGCCACTGCCGTAGATCTGCGAAGGGGACGATGTGACGGACATCCCGGCGGGAGACATCTCGCGCGTCGGAGTGGTCGGCTGCGGCCAGATGGGCGCCGGTATCGCCGAGGTGTGCGCCCGCGCAGGCCTGGACGTGAAGGTCGCCGAGACCACCGGCGAGGCCCTGGAGATCGGCCGGACCCGGCTGTTCAACTCCCTGACCAAGGCCGCGGAACGCGGCAAGATCACCGCCGAGGAACTGGCCGAGACCCAGGCGCGGCTCAGCTTCACCACCGACCTCGGCGAGTTCGCCGACCGCGACCTCGTGATCGAGGCCGTCGTCGAGAACGAGCAGGTGAAGACCGAGATCTTCCAGGTGCTCGACCAGGTCGTGAGCCGCCCCGACGCGATCCTGGCCTCCAACACCTCCTCGATCCCGCTGGTGCGGCTCGCGGTCACCACCTCGCGCCCCGACCAGGTCATCGGCATCCACTTCTTCAACCCGGCCCCGGTGCAGCAACTCGTCGAGCTGATCCCGGCGTTGACCACCTCCGAGGGCACGCTCAGCCGGGCCCAGCTGTTCACCGAGAAGGTCCTCGGCAAGCACGCCATCCGCGCCCAGGACCGCTCCGGCTTCGTGGTCAACGCGCTGCTGATCCCCTATCTCCTGTCCGCGATCCGGATGTTCGAGTCGGGCATCGCCAGCCGCGAGGACATCGACAACGGCATGGAGCTGGGCTGCGCCCACCCCATGGGCCCGCTGAAGCTGTCCGACCTGATCGGCCTGGACACGGTCGCCTCGGTCGCGTATTCGATGTACGAGGAGTACAAGGAGCCGCTGTACGCCGCTCCCCCGCTGCTCCAGCGCATGGTCGACGCGGGACGCCTTGGCCGGAAGTCCGGCTCGGGGTTCTACACCTACGGCTGAGCGCGCACCGCGCGACAACTCACCGTGACTTCACGGCCGTTACGGGCCCGGCGCTCTTCGGAGTGCCGGGCCCGCGGCATTCACACACCGTGTGCGCGCCGGGCTCGCATATGCCGCTCGCACACTCTCCCCCGGTGCCCACCAGGCGAGTTGACTCTTCATGCGCATGCAAGGGATGTTCCGACTACGGAAAGGAGCGGACACGTGACCGCCGACCCCGAGCATCCCGTGGTACATGGAGAACTCGCAGAGTTACGCCGCCGCCTCGACGTCGCCTACGCGCGGGTCGAGGGAGGGCTGGCGCTGCTCAGCCATCGCACCGAGGAAACGGACAAGGAACTGGACGACCTGAGCGCACGAATCGTTGCACTGGAGCACACGAGGTGGCCGCTGCCGGCTATCGCCGCGCTCACCGCCGTGGGCGCGCTTGTCGTGACGGTCTGGCAGGTACTGGGGCGTTAGACGTCCCGTTCGAAGGCCGGTGAGTTGACTGCGGGTCCATTGTGGCTGGTCGCGCAGTTCCCCGCGCCCCTACGGAGCGCTCCTCAAATGGTGCAAGAGCAGTAACGCGGCCGCCATGTTGGCGGCCGGGACCTCCCCGCGGGCGACCATGTCGGGTACGAGTTTGAGCGGTACCCATTCCCGGCGGTCCGACTCGAAGTCGTCCACGGGGTGTCCGGTGTACTCGCCCTCGTCGGCCCAGTAGATGTGGTGCCGGGCGTCAGTGAGCCCGTTGGACGGTTCCACGCTCATCAGGTGGTGCAGGGGCCCCGGCCGCCAGCCGGTCTCTTCCTCCAGTTCCCTGGCGGCGGCGCGCGCGATGTCCTCGCCGTCCTCGACGACGCCCGCCGCGAGCTCCCACCCCCAGCTGTCGGTGATGAAGCGGTGCCGCCACAGGAGCAGTACTTCGTTCGCCTCGTTCACGACCGTCGCCACCGCCACCGGCCTCAGCCGTATGAGGAAGTGGTCGAGGTGTCGGCCGTCGGGTAGTTCGACATCCGCGAGATTGACGCTGAACCAGCGGTTTGAGTACACAGTTTGTTCGTTCTGTTTCGTCCACTGCACGGTTCTGCCACCTTCCGTCGAGTAAGTGGCAATATCGCAGCAGGGACTGTGATGCGTACGTCTACGAGTTGTCGGTCTACAGCGGTACGCGCAGTGCCCCGTCGATGAGTTCGGCCGCCTCGGCCGTACCCGCGCAGTCGCTGCGCACCAGGTACTCGCGTACCGCGCGGAGTCTGTCACGCAGCCGCTGGGACTCCATCCCCCTGGCCTGCTCGGCCATCTGCACCGCCGTGGCCACCGCTTTGTCGGCGTTCCCCTGACGCAGTTCGATCTGGCTGAGCATGGCCAGCCGGTGCACCCGGCCCCGGTCGTGCGCCGGAGTGTCCACGGCCGCGGTGGCGTGCTCCCCCGCCGCTGTCAGATCACCCAGGCTGAGCAGCGCCTCCGCCACCTGGACGTTGACCAGGCCCGGTTGGACATAGCCGGTCTCGTCGGGTTCGTATCCGCGCCGGATGCGTTCGGCGGCCTGCTCGGCCCGCCGGATGCACGACAGCGCGCTCGTGCCGTCGCCGAGGTGCGCGTACGCCTTCGCCTGCATCGCGTACAGGTCGGAGGCGAGCGCCGGGGTGATCTGCCGGCCGGCGGCCCGCAGCGCGGCTTCCGCGAAGGCGACGGCCTGCCGGAACTCCCGCATGAACAGCGACTGGTTGACGAGCAGTGCGATGACGTACGCGCCAAGTCCCCTGTCGTTGCTGGCCTTCGCGAGCCGCAGCGCCTGGTGGAAGTAGCGCTGGGCGAGTCCGTGCGCGTCGGAGTCGTAGGCGCAGATGCCCGCGATCGCCACCAACCCGCCCGTCGCCCGGTGCAGTTGGCGGCCGGTGGCGTCGGTGTAGCTGCCGCGCAGCAGCGGGGCCGTCTCGGAGTTGAGGAAGCCGACGATGCGGGTGCGGGTCGCCACGCCGCCGGCCTTGCGGTACATCTGCTCGTAGTGGGCGCGGGCCGCGCGCAGCATCTCGATGTCGGCCATGCTCACCCGGTGCCGGCCGCCGCGCGAGACGTCCACGTCGTCCGGGGGGTTCTCCCACTCCCACACGGGCATCACCGCGGGCGTTCCGGTGACCGCGGGGGCGCCCAGGATGTGCGGGCGCTGCTGTTCGTCGGAGCGCCACAGGGCGGTGGCCCGCTCGACGAAGCCGGAGAGGGAGGTGCCGTGCGGGGTGGAGGGTTCGCCGGGTACGCCGAGACCGATGTCGTCGAGCGTGACGGGCCTGTGCAGACGGGTCGCGAGCACCTCGCAGATCAGGTCGGGGACCTGTCCGCGGGGCCGCTGGCCCTTCAACCACCTTGCTACGGCGGTGTGTTCGTACCGGAGTGCGAGGCCTCGGGCCCGGCCCGCCTGGTTCACGTGTGCGGCAAGTCCCGCGTGCGAGATGCCTGCCTCGTCCAGGATCGCGTCGAGGAGTGTGTTGGGCTGCATGGATGGCCCCCCGGTGACTCGGTGCGGACAGAGTAGTGCGGGTCCGTTCACACGGGGTGTGAACGGAGTGCGTGGATCCGGGGTGTGTGCGCGCTGTCGCGGAGAGTTCCCGACCGGTTGACTGGATTGCCTCGCAAGAGGCCGGCCGGGCCGCCGGCTCCCCCTCGTAAGTGCGGCGGCCTGGCTTTGCGGGCGACTAAACACCGTTGGGCTGTCGGGAGTTGGTCGACTGCGGGTGCGTTGTGGCTGGTCGCGCAGTTCCCCGCGCCCCTAGGTGGGGATGCACCAGCTTGCGGTCATTGCTCAGGACGAGCATCGCCACGTCGTCCGTCGGGGTGCCTCCTGTGTGGCGCAGTAGTGCCGTGAAGACTGAGCCGAGCACCGACTGGGGTACGGGCAGCGGGTGTTGGGCCACCGCCGCGCTCAACGCATCCCTCAGCGGGAAGAAGCGGCCCCGCGCGTCACGGGCGTCCTCCGCTCCGTCCGTGTAGAGGAACAGGGCCTCGCCCGGGAGAAGTTGACCGCAGCAGACGAACGGCAGCTCTGTCGGCAACGGGAACGGACCGAGGGGCGGAAGAGGATCGGCGCGGGCAAGTGGCTCAACACCCGTGCCGCTCAGCAGGTACGGCCACGGATGACCGCAGTTCAGCCCCCGCACCTCTCCGTCCCTGCCGATCTCCAGCAGCAGTACGGTGACGAACTCCTCCGCGACCGGGCTGTCGGGGTCGAGGCCGCCCGACGCCGGGTGTTCCGCGCGGGCGCGTTCGCGCAGGTGGCGAGCGAGGGCGCGGTCGAGGCGCCGCAGGACGCCCTCCAGGTCGGGCTCGTCAAGGGCGGCCTCGCGGAAGCTGCCGAGGACGGCGGCCACCGTGCCGATCGCGGCGATGCCGTGGCCTCGTACGTCACCCATCACGACCCGGACGCCGTGCTCGGTGGCGATCACCTCGTACAGGTCACCCCCGACCACCGCGCCGCGCTCGGCGGACAGTTGGGCGGCGGCGATGTTCAGGCCGTCGAGGCGGGGTGGCAACGGACGCAGCAGCGCGTTCTGGGCGGCGCCCGCGATCTGGCGGATCTGCCTCAGTTCGCGCAGCAGGGAGCGGCGGACCTGGACGATGAGACCGGTGCCGACCGCGAAGAACACCGCGCTGGTGACGATGCGGGCACCCAGGCTGTTCTGCTGGGCGAGCGGGCAGGCGAGTTTGTAGGTGATCGCTATGGCGCCCCAGACCGTGGGCAGCCCGAGGGCGAGCGCCCGGCGCAGTGGACGGCGGGCGCGCGGCCTCGGGCGCGGCCTGCGGGGAACCCCAGCCTTGATGCGGATCATGCCTGTGGCCCCCCAAATAGGCCCCGACAGCGCAATCGGACCGACCCCGAAAGGCCGGTCCGATTCTGTCGACCGCATGCCCCGATCGGGCCACATCGCCCGAACTTCTCACCCGAACGAGTGAGGAGACATGAGACAACCGCATTTATGCAGACAGGGGGAGGTGGAGCGCCCCTTCAGGGGCGCGGGGAACTGCGCGACCAGCCACGACGAACCCGCACCCGGCAACCAACCGCAGCTCCCCACCCCTTAGCCGCGAAGCACAGCCCCGACCCGCTCGCCGGCCAACACCACCGCCGCATCCCGAGCCGCCGACGCCTCATCCACAGTCAACGTCCGGTCAGCCGCCCGGAACCGCAACGCATACGCCAGCGACTTCTTCCCCTCGCCAAGCTGCGCAGCGTTCTCGTACACGTCGAACAGCCGGATCGACTCCAGCAGTTCACCCGCCCCCTCACGCAACGCCGCCTCAACACCCGCATGCGGGACAGAGGCGTCGACGACCAGGGCGACATCCTGCGTGGCGACCGGGAACGTGGAGATCTTCGGGCCCTTGGGGACACCCGCAGACGCCAACTCCAGGACATCCAGGTCCAGTTCCATCGCGCTGGTGCGTGCGGGCAGACCCAGGGTCTTCAGGACACCGGGGTGCAACTCACCGGCGTACCCGATGACTTGCTCAACACCCTCGACGACGACCGCGAGTTCGGCGCAGCGCCCCGGGTGCCAGGGCCCGTACTGCCCACCCCGCACGACGAGTTCCGTACCGGCCTCACGCGCAAGCACCCGCGCCGACTCGACCGCGTCGGCCCAGTCGGACGGTCGGCCCTTGCCCCACCAGCCGGCCTGCTCGCGGGCGCCCGTGAGGACGACGGCCGCGTGCCGGGGCTGGAGGGGGAGCGCCTCGGTGAGAGAGGCGATCTCCTCGTCGGTGGGACGCCGGTCGACGGGCAGCCGTACCGCGATCTTCAGCTCTTCGCGCGGGTGGAAGACCAACCCCGTCTCGAACAGCGCGAGATCGTGCGAGCCACGACCGTCGTTCCGGCGCAGCGCACCGAGCAGGCCCGGCAGCAGTGTCGTACGAAGAGCCGGCTCCTCGTCGGAGAGCGGGTTGACCAGCTTGACGACCTTGCGGTTCGGGTCGTCGGCGGCCAGGCCGAACTGGTCGAAGACGTGCTCGCCGATGAACGGGTAGTTCGGCGCCTCGACATAACCGGCGCCGGCCAGCGCGCGGCCGACCCGGCGATGCAGCCGCTGACGGTCGGTGAGGCCACGGCCCGCGGGGGGCTTGGGGAGCGTGGAGGGCAGGTTCTCGTAGCCCTCAAGACGGATGACCTCCTCCGCCAAGTCATTCGGGTCGGTCAGGTCGGGGCGCCAGGACGGGACGGTGACGATCAGCTCGTCCTGCCCGTAGACGTCGCAGCCGACCTGCTGGAGGCGGCGTACGACGGTCTCGCGGCCGTAGTCGACACCTGCAACCTTGTCCGGGTGGTTGGCCGGAATGGTGATGGTGTGGGGTGCCGACGGGGCGATGACCTCGGTGACGCCGGCGTCCGCCGTGCCGCCCGCGAGGAGGACCAGGAGGTCCACCGTGCGCTGCGCGGCGGCCGAGGCGGCCTGCGGGTCGACGCCGCGCTCGAAGCGCTTGGACGCCTCGGAAGCCAGCTTGTGGCGGCGGGCCGTACGCGAGATGGAGAGCGCGTCGAAGTGGGCGGCCTCGACGACGACCTCGGTGGTGGTGCCCTCGGTGTCGTCGATCTCGGTGTTGGCGCCGCCCATGACACCCGCGAGGCCGATGGGGCCGCGGTCGTCGGTGATCACCAGGTCCTCGGCGTCCAGCGTGCGCTTGACGCCGTCGAGGGTGGTGAGCTTCTCGCCCTGCTCGGCCCGGCGCACGCCGATCGGTCCCTGGACGCGGGAGCGGTCGTAGGCGTGCAGGGGCTGGCCGAGCTCCAGCATCACGTAGTTGGTGATGTCGACGGCGAGCGAGATCGGGCGCATGCCCGCCTTCTGGAGGCGGCGGGTCAGCCAGAGCGGGGAGCGGGCCTCGGGGTCGAGGCCGGTCACCGTGCGGGCGGTGAAGCGGTCGCAGCCCATCGGGTCGGAGACCTGGACCGGGTAGCCGAAGGCGTTCGGACCGGGTACGTCGAGGAGGGCCGGGTCGCTCAGCGGGAGGCCGTAGGCGATGGCGGTCTCGCGGGCGACGCCGCGGATCGACAGGGCGTAGCCGCGGTCGGGGGTGACGGCGATGTCGAGGACCTCGTCGACGAGCTGGAGCAGTTCGATCGCGTCGGTGCCGACCTCGTGCTCCGGCGGCAGGACGATGATGCCGTGGGAGCCGTCGTCGCCCATGCCCAGCTCGTCGCCGGAGCAGATCATGCCGTGCGAGGTCTTGCCGTACGTCTTGCGGGCGGCGATCGCGAAGTCGCCGGGCAGGACCGCGCCGGGGAGGACCACGACGACCTTGTCGCCGACGGCGAAGTTGCGGGCGCCACAGACGATCTCCTGGGGCTCACCGGTGCCGTTGGCCCGGCCGACGTCGACCGTGCAGAAGCGGATGGGCTTCTTGAAGCCCTCCAGCTCCTCGATCGTGAGGACCTTGCCGACGACGAGCGGGCCCTTGATGCCGTCGCCGACCTGCTCGACGGTCTCTACCTCAAGGCCCACGGAAATGAGCTTGGCCTGGACGTCGCGGCCGGTCTCCGTCGCCGGCAGGTCGACGTACTCCCGCAGCCAAGAAAGCGGGACGCGCATCAGATCTCCATCCCGAACGGCCGGGTGAACCGGACGTCACCCTCGACCATGTCTCGCATGTCTTCGACGTTGTGGCGGAACATCAGCATCCGCTCGATGCCGAACCCGAAGGCGAATCCGCTGTATTTCTCCGGGTCGACGCCACAGGCGACCAGCACCCGCGGGTTGACCATGCCGCAGCCGCCCAGCTCGATCCAGCCCTCCGAGGAGCAGGTGCGGCAGGGGCGGTCGGGGTTGCCGACGGACTCGCCCTTGCAGACGTAGCAGAGCATGTCCATCTCGGCGGACGGCTCGGTGAAGGGGAAGTAGTTCGGCCGCAGCCGGGTCTTCATCTCCGCGCCGAAGAGCGACTGGACCATGTGGTCGAGGGTGCCCTTGAGGTCGGCCATGGTGAGGCCCTCGTCGATGGCGAGGAGCTCGATCTGGTGGAAGACCGGGGTGTGCGTGGCGTCCAGCTCGTCCGTGCGGTACACGCGGCCGGGACACACGATGTAGACCGGCGCCTCGCGGTCCAGCATGGCGCGGGCCTGCACGGGGGACGTGTGCGTACGCAGGACGACACCGGACTCGTCGCCCTCCGTGCCCTTGGGTCCCTGGACGAAGAAGGTGTCCTGCATCTGCCGGGCCGGGTGGTCCGGGGTGAAGTTGAGCGCGTCGAAGTTGAACCACTCCGCCTCGACCTCGGGCCCCTCGGCGATCTCGTATCCCATGGACACGAAGACGTCCGCGACCCGCTCCATGAACGTGGTCAGCGGGTGCCGGGCGCCGGCCGGTACGCGGTCGTACGGCAGCGTGACGTCCACCGCCTCCTCGACCAGGACGCGGGCGTCGCGGTCGGCCTCCAGCTCGGTCTGGCGGGCGGCGAGGGCCTTGTTGACCGCGCCCCGGGCCTGGCCGACGAGCTTGCCGGCGGCTGCCTTGGC
>NZ_JAWOAI010000340.1:0-11060 GCF_033194735.1 Streptomyces sp. W16 | reverse complement strand
GCGCCGGGCGAGCGTCCGGTGCGGGGGGCGGGGACGCCAGGGGCGGAGGGCGAGCGTCCGGCCCGGAGGACAGGGGCGGAAGGTGAGCGTCCAGCACGGTCGGCACGGGTGACGGGTGAGCGTCCGGTGAGTGGGGCGGGCGAGTCTTCGGGCGGTGCGGGAGGAGAGTCTCCAGCTCCTGCGGGGGGAGAGTCTTCGGCTCGTGCGGGGGGCGAATCTCCGGGCCGTGGTGCGGATGTCGGTCCGGTCCGTGAGGGGGGTGAATCTGCGGGCCTTGCGGGGGACCGTCCTGTACGCGCGGTGGGCGATCGCCCTGTGCGGCGGGCTCGTTCGGCTTCGGAGGGGTCGGCGAGTCAACAGGGGACGGGCGCGACAACCCCTCGCCGGTCGCGCAGCGCGAGTGGCGGCTCGGTGTCGCAACAGGCACAGGCCCAAGCCCAGGTCCAAGCTCAGGCCCAAGCCCAAGCCCAAGCCCAGGCCCAGGCGCCGTCACCGGCACCTGCGGTGGACCCGTCACAGGAACCGGCACCAGCACGAGAGGGCAGCACCGCCCAGCCCCCCACCGCACCCCGCAGCGCGGACGTGCCGTGGCACAACGCCGTCCCAGCTTTTGACGAGCCCGAGCCAGAGCGCGAACCCGAGCACAAGTCCGAGCCCGAGCCCGAGCCCGAGCGCGAACCCGGGACCGAGGCCGAACTGAAGCCGAGCCCTGCCAAGAGGCCGGCCGCCGGACCGTCAGCCGAAGCCGACTCGCCTGCAGCCGGGCCGGACTTGCCGACAGCCGAGCCGGACTTGCCGGCAGCGGATCCGGACTCGCCCGCACCCGAGCCCGACTCGGAAGCAACTGCACCTGACTCGGGCGCGGTTGAACGGCCCGATTCGCCCCCAACCCCCGACGACCCCACCCCCCAAGACCCAACCCCCGACACTCCCGCAGGAGGCCCGCAGTGAACGACGCGTTCGACGTCGCCCTGCGACTCCTGATCGTCTTCGTCGTCTTCCTCACCTTCCCCCTCATCGTCGGCCAGACCGAGCACAAGGTGATGGCCCACATGCAGGGCCGCCTCGGCCCGATGTACGCCGGCGGCTTCCACGGCTGGGCCCAACTCGTCGCGGACGGCGTGAAGTTCGCGCAGAAGGAAGACATCGTCCCGGCGGGCGCGGACCGCCGTATCTTCCAACTCGCCCCCGCCGTCGCCCTCCTCCCGTACCTCCTCGTCCTCCTCGCCATCCCCATCGGACCGGGCGAGGGCGCCGTCGGCCAGGTCCTGGACGCGGGCATCTTCTTCGTCCTCGCGGTGATGGGCGTGGGCGTCCTCGGTTCTCTCATGGCCGGCTGGGCCTCCGCCAACAAGTTCTCCCTCCTCGGCGGCCTCCGCACTGCCGCACAACTCCTCGCCTACGAACTCCCCATGCTGCTCACCGCCGCCTCCGTGGCGATGGCAGCCGGTACGGTCTCCCTCCCCGGCATCCTCGACGCCTTCCACTGGTGGTGGCTGCCCTGGCAGATCGTCGGCGCGATCATCTTCTTCGTGGCGGGCCTGGCCGAACTCCAACGGCCTCCCTTCGACATGCCCGTCGCCGACTCCGAGATCATCTTCGGCGCCTACACCGAGTACACCGGTCTCCGTTTCGCGCTCTTCCTCCTCGCCGAGTACGCCGGAATCGTCGTCCTGTGCGGCCTGACCACCGTCCTCTTCCTGGGCGGCTGGCACGGCCCCTGGGGCGCGGACGGCTTCGGCTGGGTGTGGACCCTGCTGAAGACCGCGCTCCTCGCCTTCGTCGTCATCTGGCTCCGCGTCACCTATCCCCGCCTGCGCGAGGACCAGCTCCAGAAGCTCTCCTGGACCCTCCTCGTCCCCCTCTCCCTCGCTCAGATCGCCCTCACCGGCATCGTGAAGGTGGTGTTCCTCCAGTGACCCCGTTCCCCGGCTCCGGCCTGGCCAAGGGCCTGGCCGTCACCCTCCGCACGATGACGAAGAAGACCGTCACCGAGCAGTACCCGGACACCCAGCCCGATCTCCCGCCCCGCACCCGCGGAGTCATCGGCCTGTTCGAGGAGAACTGCACGGTCTGCATGCTCTGCGCCCGTGAGTGCCCCGACTGGTGCATCTACATCGACTCCCACAAGGAGACGGTCCCTGCGGCGGCCCCCGGTGGCCGCGAGCGCAGCCGCAACGTCCTCGACCGCTTCGCCATCGACTTCTCCCTCTGCATGTACTGCGGTATCTGCATCGAGGTCTGTCCTTTCGACGCCCTGTTCTGGTCCCCGGAGTTCGAGTACGCCGAGACCGACATCCACGAACTCACCCACGAACGCGACAAGCTCCGCGAGTGGATGTGGACCGTCCCGGCCCCACCCGCCCTCGACCCCGGCGCGGAGGAGCCCAAGGAGATCGCCGCGGCCCGCAAGACCGCGGAGAAGCTGGCCGCAGCTCAACCCAGCCAGTCGGCAGCTCAACCCAGCCAGTCGGCAGGTCAGACCAGCCAGTCGGCAGGTCAGGGCGGCCAGACCGGCGAAGCCCCCCGGGCTACCGAAGACGCACAGGCCGGGCAGGCACCGCATGCAGCTCAGGCACCGCACGCCGGGCAGGCACCGCAACCCGAGCAGCCCACCCGGCCCGCCGAGCACGGGCCCGCCGAGTCGGCCTCGCCCACCGACCCGCCGGAGGGACAGTCGTGACCCTCGCCGAAACCATCACCGCCACCGCCACGGCAACCCTCGCCGCCACCCACACCCGCGGCTTCCTCTCCCCGACCGGCGTGGAGATCGCCTTCCTCTTCGTCGGCCTGGTCACCTTCGGCGCCGCCCTCGTCACCGTCACCACCAAGCAGCTGGTGCACGCCGCCCTGTGGCTCGTGGTGGCTCTCGGGGGTCTCGCCGTCGAATACCTCCTGCTCACCGCCGAGTTCATCGCCTGGGTGCAGGTCCTCATCTATGTCGGTTCCGTCGTCGTCCTCCTTCTCTTCGGTCTGATGCTCACCAAGGCCCCCATCGGCCGCTCCCCGGACGCGGACTCCGGCAACCGCTGGGCCGCCCTCACCGTGGCCGTCGCCGCCGCGGCGGCCCTGGTGTGGGTCGTCGTCGACGCCTTCCGCGCGACCTGGATGGACCTGGACGGTCCGGCCGCCGGCTCCACCGCGGTGACCGGCGCGAGCCTGTTCCAGAACTGGGTCCTCCCCTTCGAGGCCCTCTCCGTCCTTCTCCTCGCGGCCCTGGTCGGCGCGATCGTCCTGTCCCGTAAGTCGAAGGCGGAGTCGAGCTCTCCCCCTGTGAACTCCCGGCCCGCGACCGGTAGTTCCCCATCCGTCCCGGATTCCCGTAATCACACGATCGGGCGAAAAGGAGTGGTTGAGGGCAACGGCCCCGCCGCCCTGAACAACTCGACCGAGCAGGAAGGAGCCCGCTGATGCACCTCGTCTATCCCGCCGTGCTCGCCGCCCTCCTCTTCTGCACCGGCCTCTACGGCGTCCTCGCCCGCCGCAACGCGATCCTCGTCCTGATGTCGGTCGAGCTGATGCTCAACGCCGTCAACCTGAACCTGGTCGCCTTCGACGTCTGGCTCAGCCGGACCGCCGAGGACAAACTCCACTCCGGCCAGGCCCTGACGCTGTTCACCATTGCCATCGCCGCCGCCGAGATCGGCATCGGCCTGGCGATCGTCCTCGCCGTCCACCGGGCCCGCGGCACCTCGGACATCGACAAGCTCCGCGACACCGCCGAGGGCCACGAGACCGACGGCCCTGACGGGTCCGGCGACTCCGCCAACCCCCACGGCCCCGACAGTGACGGCACCGAGCCCCCCGCGGCCGAGAAGGCTGAGGCCACCGCGTGACCACGACCACCCTCGCCGTCCTCGTCCCCCTCCTTCCGTTCCTGGGTGCCGCGGCCGGCCTGCTCCTCGGCCGTACCGCCCCCGGCTTCGTCCGCCCGCTCGCAGTCCTGCCGACGCTCGCCGCGCTCGCGCCGGCCGTGATCGTCGCCGTACGCCAAGGCGGCAACGCGGCGATCGACTCCGCCACCGAGCTCACGCCCACCGGCTCGGTCCCCGTCGAACTCGCCCTGCACATCGACGGCTTCGCCGCCCTCGTCGCCGTCCTGGTCGGCTTCGTCGCCACCTGTGTGCAGATCTACTCGACGGGCTATCTGCGCGACGACCCGCGCTACCCCTCGTACGCCGCCCTCGTCTCCCTCTTCACCTCCGCGATGCTCCTGGTCGTCTACTCCGGCGACCTGATCGTGCTGCTGGTCGGCTGGGAAGTCATGGGCATCTGCTCCTACTTCCTCGTCGGCCACTACTGGGAGACCCCGGAGGCCCGCGCCGCCTCCATGAAGGCCTTCCTCGTCACCAAGCTCGGCGATGTCCCCTTCCTGATCGGCCTGTTCGCACTCGCCACCGACGCCGGGTCCTTCCGCATCACCAAGGTCCTCGACACCGTCGCGAGCGGCGGGCTGCACCACCCGACGCTGATCGCGCTGCTGCTTCTGGCGGGGGTGGCGGGCAAGTCGGCGCAGTTCCCGCTGCACACCTGGCTGCCCGACGCGATGGCCGGCCCGACCCCCGTGTCCGCGCTGATCCACGCCGCGACGATGGTCGCCGCCGGTGTCTACTTCGTCGCCCGTCTCCTCCCGGTCTTCGAGGCGTCGTCGGCCGCGATGGTCGTCCTCGCCGTGATGGCCGCCGTGACGATGGCCGGCTCGGGCCTCGCCGCGCTCGCCCAGGACGACATCAAACGCGTCCTCGCCTACTCGACGATCGGCCAGCTCGGCTACATGACCGGCGCCCTCGCCGTCGGCGACCGCGGTGCCGCCGTCTTCCACCTCCTGTCGCACGGCGCCTTCAAGGCGCTGCTCTTCCTCGCGGCCGGCGTGATCATCCACGCCTCCGGCACCAACTCGCTGGCCGCCATGTCCCGCATGGGCAACCTGCGCGCCCGCGTCCCCGACGCCTTCTGGACGATGACCGTGGCGCTCCTCGCGCTCGCCGCGATCCCGCCGTTCAGCGGCTTCTTCTCCAAGGAGTCCGTCCTCGGCGCCGCCGAACACGCGGCCACCGAGCACACCTCGCACATCCCCGGCGCTGCGGGCTGGATCGTCCTCCTGGCCGGTCTGCTCGCCGCCCTGCTCACCGCCGCGTACGCGACGCGCCTGTGGCTGCTCGCCTTCCACGGCCGGGGAGTTGAGGCTCCCGACCACGGCAGGCAGCCCGTGGCGATGAACGCCGTGCTGTGGGTGCTCGCCGTTCCGTCCCTCGCCCTCGGCGGGCTCGCCTACCGCGTGCTGCCCGGCTGGTTCGACGGCCGCGACCTCACCCCGACGCTCACCACATCCGTACTCGGTACGGGCGTCGCCCTCGTCGGCGGCATCGTCACCTACGGCGCCTGGCGGCAAACCACCGCGCTCGCGGCCCGCGCACCGATGGGTGCGGTCGCGGCCCATCCGGAGGGCGACGCGGGACTCGTAGAGGCTGAGGCCATCGCGAGCCACACAGCCGTCTACGGAGACGTGGCGTCGGCACCCGACCCGGCGGACCCGGGCCGCCTCCTGCTCGGCCCGCTGCACCGCCACGCGGCCTCGGGCTTCCACCTGGACGCCGTCTACGGGGCCCTGTTCGTCCGCCCCGTGATGGCGGCGGCGAGTCTCGTCAGGTTCCTCGACCGCGAGGTCGTCGACACCTACGTACGCGGCGCGGGCACTCTGCCCCGCCTCCTCGGAGCCGCCGTACGGCGCGCCCAGACCGGCAATCTGCAGACCTATGTGAGCGCGCTGCTCGCCGGCACCGTCGTCCTGACGGTCGCCGTCCTCCTCGTCGCCACGGGAGCGTGAGCAGGCGTGATCGATATCAACGAGTCCGTGATGCAGGTCCTTCTGGCGTTCGTCGTCGTCGGCCCGCTCCTCGGCGCCGTCGCCGCCCTGGTGCCGGCCCCGCCCGGACTGAAGGGGAAGTCGCCCGAGCAGGCCGTACTACGGCACGGCGTCACCGTGACCGGCGTGATCCTCATCGCCGCGATCGTCCTCGCGCTCGGCTTCGACCACGACCATCCGTCGAAGATGCAGGCCACGACCGACATCAGCTGGATCCCCGCACTCGACGTGCGCATCCACCTCGGCATCGACGGCATCTCCCTCCCCCTCCTGGTCCTGACCGCGCTGCTGACCTTCCTCTGCGCGCTCTACTCCTACTTCAAGATGCCTGCGGGCCCATCCCCGAAGGCATTCGTCGCCCTGATCCTCGTCCTGGAGTCCGGCACCCTCGCCACGTTCGCCGTCCTCGACCTGATCCTCTTCTTCCTCGCCTTCGAGACCGTCCTCATCCCGATGTACTTCCTCATCGCCCGCTGGGGCGGTGCCCAACGGACCCAGGCCGCCTGGAAGTTCATCCTCTTCACACTGCTCGGTTCCGTCGTCATGCTGCTCGGCCTGCTCCTGATCGGAATCAAGGCGGGCACATTCGACATGGTGGCACTCGCCACTGACAACGGCCGGTCGCTGACCACATCCGTGCAGGTCATCGCCGTTCTGGCGGTCGGGATCGGGCTGGCGGTCAAGACGCCGATGTGGCCGCTGCACAGCTGGCTGCCCGACGCCCACACCGCCGCCCCGACCGTCGGTTCCGTCCTGCTGGCCGGCGTGATGCTGAAGATGGGCACGTACGGGTTCGTCCGCATCCTGCTGCCGATCGCGCCCGACGGCATGCACACCTTCGCGCCCTACCTCGCCGCCTTCGCCGTCGTCGGGATCATCTACGGCTCCCTGGCCTGCCTCGCCCTCGCGAAACAGGGCGCGAAGGGCGACCTCAAGCGCCTCATCGCCTACTCCTCAGTCGGCCACATGGGCTTCGTCCTGCTCGGCATCTCGACGATGACCCCGACCGGCGTGAACGGCGCCCTGTTCGCCAACATCGCCCACGGCCTCATCACCGGCCTCCTGTTCTTCCTCGTCGGCGCCCTCAAGGACCGCACGGGCACCACGGACCTGGACACCCTGGCCGAGGAGACCGGCGCAGCCCTCTACGGCAAGGCCCCACGCCTCGGCGGCCTGCTCGCGTTCGCCGCCGTCGCCTCGCTCGGACTGCCCGGACTCGCCGGATTCTGGGGCGAGATGCTGGCGCTGTTCGGCGCATTCAAGCCTGCCGCCGACCTCAGCCGCCCCGCGTTCCTCACCTTCATGGCGATCGCGGCCTTCGGCACCCTGCTGACCGCCGCCTACATGCTCGCCGTGGTCCGCCGCGTCTGCATGGGCGCCGTGGCGCAGGAAGCGCCGAAGCTCGCCGACGTCCACACATACGAGTTCGCGGCCTGGACTCCGCTCGTCGTCCTCACCGTCGCCGCCGGCCTGTGGCCCAAGGCACTCCTCGGCCTCACCGACCCGGCCGTGCAGCAGCTCCTCTCAGGAGGCACCCGATGAGCGCCCTGGCCCAGCCCCTCGCGGAGTCGATGGTCCAGTCCGTCGACTGGCTCGCGATCGCACCGCCCACCATCACGGCGGTCGTCGGCCTGGTGGTCCTCGTCGCCGACCTGTTCCTCCAGGACGCGAAGAAGGCGCTCCTGGGCTGGGTGTCGGTCGCGGGCCTGGCCGCCTCCGCCCTGATGCTGCTGCCCCTCCTGGACGGCGACCGCGCCACCTTCTGCCTCACCGGCGACGCGACCGCCTGTAGCTATACGGCGGACCGCTTCACCCTGGTCATCCAGTTCCTGGTCCTCGGCGGCGCCCTCCTCGCGGCCCTCCTGTCGATCACCACTCTGAAGGACGCCAACAAGGGACTCCCCGAAGGGGAGTACTGGTTCCTGCTGCTGTCCTCCGCCGCGGGCGCCGCCCTCCTGCCCGCCTCCCGCGACCTCGCGACCCTGATCGTCGCCCTGGAGGTCGCCTCCCTGCCCGCCTTCGCTCTCGTCGGCATCCGGCACGGCGACAAGAAGTCCGCCGAAGCGGCCCTCAAGTTCTTCCTGTCCTCGGTCACCGCGACCGCGGTCAGCCTGATGGGCGTCAGCTTCGTGTACGCCACCACGGGCACCCTGTACCTCACCGAGATCGCCGACCGCATCCAGCACGTCGACGGCCAGTTCCACACCCTCGCGCAGACCGGCGTAGTCCTCACCCTCATCGGCTTCGCCTTCAAGACGGCCGCCGTCCCCTTCCACTTCTGGGTACCCGACACCTACGTAGGAGCGCCCCTCCCGATCGCCGCCTACCTGTCGGTCGTCGGCAAGGCGGTCGGCTTCTCCGGCCTGATCCTCGTCACCGTCGTGGCCTTCCCCTCGTACGCCGACGTGTGGGGCCCGGCGCTGGCCGCGCTGGCCGCTCTCACGATGACGGTCGGAAACCTGGGTGCTCTGCGCCAACAGGCCACGCGCGCGTACAGCGCGGTACGGCTGCTCGCCTGGTCCTCCGTCGGCCAGGCCGGCTACCTCCTGGTGCCGATCGCCGCCGCCGCGTACTCCAAGGACGCCCAGAAGCCGATCGGCTCCACCGTCGCCTACGCCCTCATGTACGCCGCCGTGAACCTCGGCGCCTTCGCGGTGGCCGCACTGGTGGGCCGTAGCAGAGCACTGAACCGCATCAGCGACTACCGCGGGCTGTACGCGTCGAACCCGTTGGCCGCCCTCCTCCTGGCCTTCTTCCTGCTCTGCCTCGCCGGACTGCCGCCGGGTGTCATCGGGCTCTTCGCCAAGGTCACCGTCTTCTCGGCGGCCGTCGACGCGGGTCTGGGCTGGCTCGCGGTCGTCATGGCCGTCAACGTGGTGATCGCGCTCTTCTACTACCTCCAGTGGACGGCGCTCCTGTTCCGCGCACCCGAGGGGGAGCACGGCACGCACCGCGTCCCCGCCCCCCTCACCGCCGCGCTCGCCCTCACCGGCGCCCTCGGAATCGCCCTCTCCGGAGCACCCCAACTGGTCCTGCGCTTCGCCGGCACCGGACTCTTCTGAGCCACCGGCACATACCACCGTCCTCACCCGGACGGCCCACACCCGGCGTCGTACGCACAAGGGAACTAGTGGCCCTCGCCTGGCGTTGACCAGTGCGGAAGGGTCCACTGGACGTGGCACCACGACACCAGTGGCATCAGAGATCAGCAAGCAAAGGGTTCCCCTGCTGCACGATTTTGGAGGGCGTACCGTGCACCGCCGGCACAACGGGCTCAGGACCGCAGTTCTCCTCGGGGGACTGTCCGCACTCATCATCGTCATCGGCAGCTTCTTCGGCCGCATGGGGCTTGTCGTAGCGGTCGTGATCGCGCTGGGCACGAACGCGTACGCGTACTGGAACAGCGACAAACTGGCGCTACGCGCGATGCGCGCCCGCCCGGTGAGCGAGTTCGAGGCCCCCGCCCTGTACCGCATGGTCCGCGAGCTCTCCACGCAGGCCCGCCAGCCCATGCCGCGCCTGTACATCTCGCCCACGGAGGCACCCAACGCCTTCGCCACGGGCCGCAACCCGCGCAACGCCGCCGTGTGCTGCACGGAAGGCATCCTGCGCATCCTGGACGAGCGCGAGCTGCGCGGAGTCATCGGCCACGAGCTGAGCCATGTCTACAACCGCGACATCCTGATCTCGTCGGTCGCCGGCGCCCTCGCCTCGGTGATCATGTTCCTGGTCAACTTCGCCTGGCTGATCCCGATCGGCCGCTCCAACGACGACGACGGACCCGGCATCCTGGGCATGCTGATGATCATGATCCTGGGGCCCCTCGCGGCCAGCCTCATCCAGTTGGCCATCAGCCGCTCCAGGGAGTACGAGGCCGACGCGTCCGGCGCGCAACTGACCGGGGACCCCCTCGCCCTCGCCAGCGCGCTGCGCAAACTCGACGCGGGCACGAAGCAGCTTCCGCTGCCCCCGGAGCCCCGCATCGAGACCGCGAGCCACATGATGATCGCGAACCCCTTCCGTCCGGGCCAGGGACTCTCCAAGATGTTCTCGACACATCCGCCGATGGCGGAGCGCATCGCCCGGCTCGAGAAGATGGCAGGTCGCCCTCAGTGAAAACCATCCTGAACGTCATTTGGCTCGTCCTGAGCGGCTTCTGGCTGTTCCTCGGGTACCTGTTCGCGGGCGTGGTGCTGTGCATCACCATCATCGGCATCCCGTTCGGCATCGCCGCCTTCCGCATCGGCGTCTACGCCCTGTGGCCCTTCGGGTACACCACGGTCGAGCGCCGTGACGCGGGCGCGGCCTCCTGCGTCGGCAACGTCCTGTGGCTGATCCTCGCCGGCTGGTGGCTGGCCCTCGCGCACATCGTCACCGGCATCGCCATGTGCATCACGATCATCGGCATCCCGTTCGGCATCGCCAACTTCAAGCTGATCCCGATCTCGCTGTTCCCCCTGGGCCGCGAAATCGTGCCCACGGACCAGCCGTTCGCCACCCGCTGACGGGATCGACCGTGGTGGGGGCGCCGAAGTACGTCCTGCTGTCGTACGACGAAGGCTCCGAGTCCGCCGGCGAGCACGGGTACGAGCAGACCTGGGCACTGTGCCAGGACGCCGACGACCTCTTCGCCGACCCGCCCCCACCCACGCGGGAGACCTACGAACTGCTCGGCTGCGCGCCCGAGGGCGAACTCGCCGCAGCCCTCGCACGCGCGCGTGCCGACGGTTCGGCGCCGCTCGGCCTGCTCACCCTAGAGATCCTCGACAAGACCGGCACCGGCGCGGGAATGGAGGGGGACTGGTGGCTGGAGGACGTACGCGTTGTCGGCGACCGCCCCTGCGCGCGTGACCTGTCCCTGAGGGACGTCACCGTCGAGGGGCGACCGTCCGACGACAACCCCTACGACTACCCGCACTGCCCGCCCCTCTCCCCGGGCTACCGGCTGCTGGGCCCGGACGGTGAACCCTGGGGCGGCTGCCGGGACTTGGCCCATCCCCAGGAGGACCGTCCCGAACCGCTGGACCCTCCCGTGCGCCTGCTGGGCTGTTCCCCGCGCGGCGCGCTGCGGGCGGCCCTGGACAGCGGGGACGAGGACCTCGGCCACGCCAAGGTGCTGCGTATCGACTCCACGGGCCGGCCCCTGCAGCCCGCCACCGAGGGCGAGTTGCGGGCCTGGATCCCGTCCGCGCGC
>NZ_JAWOAI010000339.1:0-11062 GCF_033194735.1 Streptomyces sp. W16 | reverse complement strand
CCCGCCGCCAGGCATCGCCAGGCCACGCGGGCGCCGACGCGGTAGGCGCTGCGCAGGGCGTCCAGCGAACGGCCGTCGCGCACCTCGCCGCGGCCCAGCTCGTAGGCCGCGTCACCGGCGTCGCCGCCCGTGGCGTTCCCGCTCGCGAGGTCCAGGTAGTGCCCCAGGGCGGTGCGAACGGCTCGGCGCATGGTGGCGCCCATGCGGCCCGAAAGGGCGTTGGCGTAGGGCGGGACCTCGTCGATGATCGCCTCGACGACCTCGTCGGCGGTGGCCTTCAGCGCGGCCCGCATTGCCGTGACCGTCGTCTCATCCAGGGCCAGTTCGCTGGCCCTCCGAACTGCATGGCTCACGTTTCTATTCCCTGCGAACAATTCAGCCGACCAGATTTACGTCCTGCGGTCAGGACTTTACGCCTTGAGGCGCAGCAGGCTGGAGTCATGACGAGTACAGCCCTCCGCACCAGGGCGTGGAAACTGCTGGAGATGGTCACGACGCCGCTGCTGCCGTCGGACTACCTCGACCTGGTCAGCCCGCTCCGTGCGGGCGCCGACCTGCGTGGGCGCATCGAGGCCGTGCACCCCGAGACGGGTGACGCCGCGACCGTCGTGATCAGACCGGGACGGGGCTGGCGCGGCCACACGGCCGGTCAGTACGTGCGGATCGGGGTCGACGTCGACGGAGTGCGCCTGTGGCGTGCCTACTCGGTCACCTCGCCGACGAACCGCCAGGACGGCCGCGTCACGATCACCGTGAAGGCGATCCCGGACGGCAAGGTCAGCAACCACCTGGTCCGCAGCGCGAAACCGGGCACGCTGATCCAGCTCGACCAGGCGACCGGTGACTTCGTGCTGCCGCGGGCCAAGCCCGCCAAGGTGCTCTACCTGACGGCCGGCAGCGGCATCACGCCCGTGATGGGCATGCTGCGCGACACCGAGTTCGACGACGTCGTCATGGTCCACTGCGCGCCGCGGCCACAGGACGTGATCTTCCGCGACGAACTGCACGACCTGGTCGCGGACAAGAAGCTGCGGCTCACCGAGGTGCACACCGACACGGACGGCAAGCTCGACATCGCCCGTCTCGACGAACTCGTGCCCGACTGGGCCGAGCGCGAGACCTGGGCCTGCGGGCCCGCGGGCCTGCTCGACGCCGCCGAAGAGCACTGGAGCGAGCACGGCGTCCAAGAGCGCCTGCACACCGAACGCTTCCGCCCCAACATCGTCGTCACCGGCGACGGCGGCGAGGTCACGTTCAGCGCCAGCGGCAAGACCGTCGGCGCGGACGGCGCCACGCCGTTGCTGGACGTCGGCGAGGAGGCCGGCGTGCTCATGCCCTCCGGGTGCCGCATGGGCATCTGCTTCGGCTGCGTCACGCCGCTCAAGGCGGGCGCCGTCCGCGACCTGCGCACCGGCGAGATCACCGAGGCCGAGCCGGGCGTCCTCATCCAGACCTGCGTGTCCGCCGCGGCGGGCCCCTGCGACATCGAACGGTAGGAGCACCTTGACCGCCACCGACCCCACCGCCCACCTGACCGCGGAGCAGATCGAGGAGCTCGGCCGCGAGCTCGACGCGATCCGCGACGAGGTGATCGCCGGCCGCGGCGAGAAGGACGCCGCCTACATCCGCAAGGTCATCTCGGCGCAGCGCAAGCTCGAACTGGCCAGCAGGGGCGTGCTGTTGTTCTCGCTCTTCCCGCCCGCGTGGCTGCTCGGCACCGCCGGTCTGTCCGTGGCGAAGATCATGGACAACATGGAGATCGGCCACAACATCCTGCACGGCCAGTGGGACTGGATGCGGGACCCGAAGATCCACTCCACCACCTGGGAGTGGGACCACGTCTCGCCGTCCGAGCAGTGGAAGCACTCGCACAACGAGCTGCACCACACGTACACCAACGTGATCGGCAAGGACAACGACCTCGGCTACGGCATCATGCGCGTCGACGAGGACCAGAGGTGGCACCCGTTCCACCTCGGCCAGCCGCTGTGGAACTTCATCAACGCCTGTTTCTTCGAGTACGGCATCGCGGCGTACGACCTGGAGCTCGGCAAGAATCTGAACAAGCGCCGCCGCAAGAACCCGGAGTTCCGCGCGCGGGCCAAGGCCGTGGGCCGCAAGATCCGCAAGCAGGTGCTCAAGGACTACGTGATCCACCCGCTGCTGTCGGGCCCGTCGTTCCTCCCCACGCTCGCCGCCACGTTCACCGCGAATCTGGTCCGCAACATCTGGACCCACTCGGTGATCATGTGCGGGCACTTCCCCGAGGGCGTGCAGGTCTTCGAGCGCCGGTCGATCAAGGGCGAGACGCGCGGCCAGTGGTACCTGCGCCAGATGATGGGCTCGGCGAACATCAGCGGCAGCAGGGCCATGCACTTCATGACCGGAAACCTGTCGCACCAGATCGAGCACCACCTGTTCCCGGACCTGCCGAGCAACCGGTACGCCGAGGTCGCGGTGAAGGTGCGCGCGCTGTTCGAGAAGTACGAGCTGGAGTACGTCACCGGGCCGCTGCCCAAGCAGGTGCTCTCCGCGTGGCACAAGGTCTTCCGGCTCTCGCTGCCGAACAAGAAGCCCAAGGTCAGGACGCCGGACCGCGAGCAGGAGCTCGTCGCGGCCTGATTCCCGGTACTGGTTCAGATCTTTCGGCCGTACCAACGGCGTCACCAGCCGCGCCGACATGACCAGCCACCCCCACCCGGTCAGCGGCTACGGGCTGCGCGTGCGGATGCCGTCCCGCAACGCCGCGATCGGCCTCGCCCCACTCCCCCTCCTTCCCGAGATCCAGCAGCGGCGGCGCCAGCTGTGACGTTCCTACGCCGTGGCGCTGGAGGGGATCGAGGGAGCCGTTCTGCTCGACATCGACGTTGAACGCATGGTGCCTCACCGGTGCGGGGTCCGTGTCCCGCATCACCAGGAGGAAGTCTTCGGCGCCCTGCGCCAGCTCGGCATCGGCACCCACTACCCGCCCAACCACCTCCAGCCCGCCTTCACGGCCTGACGTGGACGCAGGCCGCGCGTCCCGCCCACAGGGCGTCCTCGAGCGCTGTGATGGCTGGGGACGTCTTCGGGTCGTCCTTCTCCCGGAACGTCTCCCAGTATCGGGCGAGCTGCCGCAGCGTGGTGTTGGCCTCGTCGATCGTGACGATCAGCCGCAGCACGCCGTCCAGGTCGGCGCCCAGGTCGAGGCGGCGCTTGAGTTCGTCGGCGAGGCCGACCAGGGCGTCGTGGATGCCGGCGATGTCAATCCCCTCGAATCGCGGAGACCTTCCTATGCAGCAAGCCCCTCACCGAGGCCGGCCCAGTAGCCGTGTTCGTAGTCGATCGGGCTCTTGAAGCCGCACACGCTGTCTGGCCGACGGCTGTTGTAGAAGTTGGTGATCCAGGTCGCGATCCGGATCCGGGCCTCGGTGCGTGTGGCGAAGGCGTGCCTATGGACGTACTCGACCTTCAACACGCGTCCGGAAGGACGACACGCGAGTGTCCGCACCCTGCCCGGGGGCCGCCGACCCCGCGCTACAACACCAGCGGGGCGTCAGCAACCGTGCGAACGTCAGATCCAAGCCTTCAACGACTTCTGTCTCCGCGACCCAGCAAGCCGCCCCACACGACGGACGCCTTCCCTGAACTGCCGCTCCCACAGCAGGAGTTGGCCGCTCACCTGCCGGGGCCAAGTCGCTGGGCGAGGTCGTGGGCCGTGGCGCTGGTGAGGTCTCCGTCGTAAGCGCCGACGATCTCGACACGGCCCACGGTGATCGAGTGGGCCACGATGGGAGCGCCCCACAGTTTGCCGTCCACGACGATGGCGAACTGGTTGCGCGGGGCCGGGGCCGACGCGAGGGAGCCGGTCAGCGTGGCGAAACGAGTCCGGTCGGCGGGCGTGAGGGTCACCTCCACCTGCCAGCTGCCGTCGACGGTACCCTTCTCGGCCTTCACCGCGGAGACGCGGACGTCGCTCATGCCGCCGGCCGAGTCGGCGTGAATGCACATCGCCGGGTGGGTCTCGGTGCGGTGCACGGTATAGCCGCCGCCGGCCGGGGTGCAGGCCCGCTCTGTCGCCGAGGTGACCGGCAGGAGGGAGATCGTGGCCGCCTTTGTAGCGTCTCGTCCTTCGGCGGGCTGCACCATGTGGGCGCGGAGCGGGTCGTCGTCCGCGACAGCCACCCAGGCGGTGGCTACCGCCGCGGCGACGGCAACCCCGACACCGGCGCGCGTTAGCCGCTGCCGCCGCCGGGCGACCCGCAACGCGCCGTCGGCCAGGCCGACGAGATGGGCGCCGACGTCACCGTCGCGCTCCCGGACATGAGTGTGCAAGGTGTCGTGCAGCAGTTCCTCGGTCGAATCGTTCATGCGGTCACGCCCCTTCCGAAGGCATTGGAGGAGACGGACGGCCCTGCCTCGGCCAGAGTGATGCGGAGCGTGACGAGGGCCTTGTGGGTCTGGCTGCGGACCGTGCCCGGAGCGACGCCCAGGATCGCGGCGATCTCGCTGTCGGGCCGGTCCTCGAAGTAGCGCAGCACGATCACCGCACGCTGACGCTTGGGCAGCCGCCGCAGCGCGGTCATGATGTCCTGCCGCTGGACGACGGCGTCGGCCCAGTTGGCGCCCTGTGCGGACGGCTGGTCCGGCACTGAGTCCGTGACCGTCTCCCGCCCCCAGCTGAGCAGCCGGAAGCGATCCACCTGGGCGTGGTAGAGCGCGCGGCGCACATAGATCTCTGGCTGTTCCCGGTCACGGAGCTTGGACCAGCGTCGGGCCGTGGAGGCAAGCGCGGTCTGGAGCAGGTCCCGGCCCTGTTCCCAGTCCCCGGTCAGCAGGTAGGCCGTGTGCAGCATCGACCTCGACCGCGCCGCCACGAACTCGCGGAACTGGCGTTCCTCGTCGGCGTTCAATGCGCCCTCCCTCGTTCCCCCGTAAAGACGGGTACGGACACGCAAACGACTGCCCTGCCGCACGCACTTTCTCCGCCTCGTCCACCGGACAGCAACGCCGAAGGTCATGGAAGGACGCCGACACGCCAGGCCGTGGGGGGAGGACCCCGGAGCCGCAGGCGACGGACTTCGGGCCGAGCGGCGTGCCGGTTCCGATCTTGGGGAAGGTCGGCCAGACAGTGAGCATCACCGAGGGCATGCGGAACACCGGGCCGGGCCGGATGGACCTCAGTTGGACGCCACCAGCCTCGGCGCTTTCGTGGTAGCCACGGGCCGCTGTGGAACTGCACACCGCACAAGGCCGCCGCAATGCGCTACACCTACAACGCCGCCAGCACGGACTCCAGGCCGGGCGACTTGGAGACCTGCCCTGTCACCCGATCGTGCAGCGGACCCGGGTGTACCGCCCCACGACAGCAGCATCACCAATAGCCACCACCCCACGTCAGCGACCCCACCCACCCACAACACCCACCAGCAAAAACACCCCCGCCTGACACCTCATCACCGACACCCACCCACTGACACCAAACCGGGACATCGCAGGTCAGGGCACCGTACTTGCCGTAGTGCAACTCGTACTGCTGCTCGATCGGGCCCCAGCGGATCGGCCGCGTCAGCGAGGCGCCAAGGGCCGGGCGGGCTGTCGTCCGGCGCCTTCATCCGCGAACTGCCCGGCGGATGTCTACCAGGTCGTGAAAGCGAGCGTCATCGGATCGGGGCTTGTCTCGTTCGCGTAGTAGCCGCTGCCGGTGTGCAGGAAGAACCGCCCGTCGTCGTACAGCATGGGCACCTTGACATCGGTGCTGATCAACGAGTGCAGCGTGCTGTTGAGCGACAGCTGGTTGGGCATCTCCATCAACGTGGTGCTCTTGCCGGTGGCGGGGTCCAGGCGCAGGATCCGGGCGGGGGTGGTGGGTTCGGCCTCCTGCACGGCGACGAGGGCCTTGCCTTCGGCGCGCACCGGAACGAGGGTCGAGTCGTCCGGGGCCGAGAAGCTGCGGATGGCCTTGCCGGTGGTCAGGTCGAAAGCGGTGATCCGGTTGCCCGCGGAGTAGTTGTGGGGGTCGCTGCCGAGGTAGGCGGTGTCGCCGCTCACGACCGTGGCGCCGCAGCCGCCGGCCTCGCCGCACCCCGCGACGTAGTCGTCGCCGAGTGGGATGGTGGATTGCACCTTGCCCTCGTCGGAGACGGTGACCAACTGGTCGGCGTCCAGGCCGTCGTCGTTCTGAAGCAGGCCGAGCACGAGCGGCTCACTGGACACCAGCCAGGCGCCCTTGGCCTTCGGCACCTCGTACCGCCACGTCGCTTTGCCGGTGCCCGGATCGCGCTCGCCGATGCGGAACTTCATGCCGGCGGAGGTCTTGCAGTAGGACAGGGTGAGGAGTTCCTCACCGCCGAGGTGCTCCTCCTGGGTACAGCCGTCGGCCGGGGCGGTCCACGCGGGGGCGCCGGTGGAGGTGTCGTAGGCGGCGGACCCGCCGGGCCAACCGGCCGCCGCGACGGTGTCGCTGATCGCGACGTTCAGGCCGAGCCCGAGGCTGACGCTCTCGTCGGTGATCGGCTTCTCCCACACCTTGACGCCCTTGTTCACGTCGATCACCGCGAACCGCGTGCAGTGACTCTTCACGGTGTCCTCGGTCGCGTGGAAGACGACGGCGACGAGACCGGCGGAGGTCACGTTGCGGGAGGCCCCGCAGAGGCCGCCGGAGAGCGGGACGGTCCAGGCGCGCTTGCCGGTGGTCAGGTCGTAGCCGGTGACGGCCTGCTCGGCGCCGGTGGCGTAAGCGCGGGAGGTGAGCCAGGCTCCGGGGGTCTGGACGTAGTCGCTGGCGTTCTTCGGCTTGGGCGGGTCTACGTTCAAGAGCTGCCGGCCGTTGATGGTGGTCGGGGTCGGGGTGGGCGTGGGGGGCAGGGAGGTGGCGCTCGCCCTGCCGTCCGAGCGGGTGGAGTCGTCGCCGCGGAGCATGAGGACCGTGCCGGTGGCGAGGAGAGCCAGGACGGCGGCCACTGCGCACAGCACGAGCGGCAGGCGCCGTCTGCGGGTGGGCGGTTGCTGAGGCGGGGGCGGGAACTGAGGCTGGGCATAAGGATTCTGAGCGTGTGGCAGAGGGCCCGGCTGTGGCTGCTGAGGGGGCTGGTAGGGGCCGTAGGACTGAGGGGGCTGATACGGCCCCGCCTGCTGGGGGTACGGGGGCGGCTGCGGAGGCCGGCCTTGCGAGGGAGGTGGCATTGGCGGCTGCGACATGGGGTGCTGTTCTCCTTCGCCCGGGCGCATGGCTACGCGGGGCGCGCGACTCGGCGTGGATGACGGGAACATGTTCGCAGATGTGATCATCCTGACGCCACGAGGGTGGCCGGGTGCCCATCGGGTACCAACGCCCCCGCCCGGACGGTTGCCGCAGGCACCACGCCCGGCCCACGGGATCGTTCGGTCGTCGGGCCCCCGGCGCAAGCTGCACGGCATGCGGGGAACCGGCAGCGGCAAGCGTGCCGCCGCACAGCCACCGCAGGATCAGAAGTGCCGTTCCCATGGCAGCGAAGCGGGGTGTACCACCACAAGACAGCCGCGACGCTCAACACCCCACGACCAGCGAAAACGCCCTGCCCTGACATGCCGTCACCGACATCACCCACTGACACCAAACCGGCACATCGCAGCCGGTGCGACGGACTCGGGCCGGCCGATGGGCTGTCCATCTCGCCGCCGCCCGCCAGTTCCACGCGCGTGAAGGTCACCTCCGTGTCCCGAGGAAGTTCGTCGAGGAGCTGGCCGGTGGGGATGGGGAGAGCGGTATGCCGGTTCGGCTCGGGGGGTGGCTCGACAACACACGGCGCAGGGCGGACAGGCTCACCCCGGAACGTCTGGCGGCGCTCGATGAGTTGGGCATGCGCTGGTAGGCCGTGCGGCGAGCCGGCGTTCGGGAAGCTGCAGTCCCGCTCCGGCCTGGGGTCTCCGGCCGGCGGAGGGCTTCGCTGTCCGCCTGGCCGCCTTCGATGTCCTGGCCGTCGGTGACACGGACTGGTGGGCCGAGCGGTACGAGGAGCGGCGGCGAGGCGATCTGTCTCCGCACCGGGAACTGCCCTTTTGAATTGGCGCGGAGAGCGTGAACGTGGTGTGCCGGGATCGCAACTGGTCAGAAGATTCAGAAGATGATGAGTTGACGGCCCCTCAGTCCGCCCTTCTCCAGGTTGCGGTGTGCCTCCGCCGCCCTGTCCGGGGTGAGGCGGGCTGCCGTGCGCAGGGTCAGGGTGCCCTTGGCTGTCAGGGTGGCCAGTTCTTTGAGGGTTTCCTGTTTGTTGTCGTATGCCATGACGTTGAGGTGGTGGTGGGTCATGCCGGGGAGCAGGTCCAGCGGGCCGGGGCGGCACTGGACGTAGTCTCCGTCCCGGCGGACGACTGGGAGGAGGGCGGTTCCTGTGGCCGCTGCGTCGACCAGGGCGTCCACTCCCTCGGGGACTGCCTCCAGGTAGGCGTCGGCCGTTCTGGCCACCGGCATGGCGCCCAGTTCGCGCAGGAGGTCGTGGTCGGTGGGGTCGGCGCCTGCGACGACTCGCAGGCCCTGGTGGGCGGCCAGTTGGACCACGTAGCCGCCGAGGGCTCCGGTGGCGCCGGTGACGGCGATGGTGGCTCCTGCGGGGAGCGCGAGAAGGGTCAGTGCCTGGTGGGCGGTGAGGCCGTTCATGGGAAGGCCGGCCGCGTCGTGCAGGTCGGTTTCGTCGGGCAGAGGTGTGGCGTGGTCCTGCGGGGTCACGATGTATTCGGCTTGTGCACCGCCGTACGGGTGCAGGGGGTTGACGTACGCCATCACGCGCCGGCCGGGGGTGAAGTCGGTGCCGGGGTCGGTGGCGTCCACGGTTCCGGAGGCGTCCATGCCGGGAGTGTGGGGCGGGGGACGTTCTGGAGGAAGGCGGCGAACATACCGCTGCGCAGGGCCAGGTCGCTCGGGTTGACGGCGGCTGCGGCCACCTTGATGCAGATCTCGCCGGGGCCGGGCGTGGGCAGGGGCCGGTCGACTGTGCCAAGGACGTCAGGGGTGCCGAAGCTGTGGATGCCGATGGCTCACACGGGACTGGGGAGCTCCGTTCTGGAGGTCGGCGTCGGTCGTGCGGCGGATGCTCCCGTGGTGGGCTTGTGCGCGGTTTGCGAGGGGTTTGGTTGGCGGAGGGGGCCTGTGGTGGCCGTGCGGTTCATGACTTCATGTGCGCCCGGGGATGCGGGGAGAAGTGGCGGGCCAGGACGTCGAGGGCGTCCTTGACTTCCTTGAGCTGTTGGGGGCCTGCGTCGCCAAGGGCGGCGGTGAGGGTGTCGTCGATGGCGCCGGCCCTGACTTCGGCGACGCGGCCGGAGATGTGGGGGGCCTGGCGGACCAGGAGGCGGCGGCGGTCGGCCGGGTCGGGGGCCGTGATGACGGCGCCGGCTTCCTTCAGGCGGGCGACGGCGGTGGAGACCTGGCTCTGGTGCAGGCCGGTCCGGGCGGCGATCTCGCCGACGGCGCTGTCGGGGTGGGTGGCCAGGTCGCTGGTGACGATGAGGACGGACCGGACGCTGCCGCCGTAGCGGGTGAGTCCGCCTTCGGGTTCCGGGATCGCGGCTTCACCGATCTTCATCAGGGTGCGTCCGAGGAGGAACAGCTCGACTCCGTTCATGCCCCCCACATTACATCAAGGAAGATGCATCTTTTCTTAATGCATCTCTCTTGATGCATCACATAGTGATGGGTTACTGTCGTCGCAGAGACCCGGGCACCACCGGGGCGGAGCAAAGGAGCACGACCGTGCGCAAGTGGCGAGGGAACCCGTGGGCCGTCCTGGTGACGCTCTCCCTCGGGTTCTTCATGACCCTGCTGGACCTGACGATCGTGAACATCGCGATCCCGGACATGATGAGCGGGCTCGGCGGCTCGCTGGACCAGATGCTCTGGGTGGTCAGCGGGTACGCGCTGGCGCTGTCGGTACTGATCATCACCGCGAGCAGGCTCGGGGATCTGCGCGGACCGCGGAACCTGTTCGCGGCCGGACTCGTCGTCTTCACCCTCGCCAGCATCGCCTGCGGGCTCGCCCCCACCGCCACCGCGCTGATCGCCGCCCGGGTGGTCCAGGGGCTGGGCGCAGCACTGCTCACCCCGCAGACCATGACACTGATCGTCGCCGTCTTCCCCGCCGGGCGGCGCGGCACCGCCATGGGCATCTGGGGCATGGTCGCCGGGCTGGCCACCCTGTCCGGCCCGACCCTGGGCGGCGTCCTGGTGTCGGCCGTGGGCTGGCGGTGGATCTTCCTGGTCAACGTGCCGGTCGGGGTGGCCGCGTTCGTCCTGACGTTCCTGGTGGTACCCGACATCCGGCCCGCGCGCACCCACCGCTTCGACCTCACCGGTGTGCTGCTGTCCGCCGCCGCCCTGTTCTGCCTGGCCTTCGGTCTGCAGGAGGGCGAGAAGTACCAGTGGGGTCCGGTCATCTGGCTGATGCTCGGCGCCGCGGGCGCACTGGGCGCCGGGTTCGTACGGCACCAGCGGCGCCGTCAGGACCGCGAACCCCTCGTCCCGTTCGCGCTGTTCAAGGACCGCAACTTCACCGCGATGACCGCCCTGGTCGGGCTCGTCTCGGTGGCGATGCTCGGCCTGGTCCTGCCCTTCAACCTGTATCTGCAGTCCGTGCTGCACCTCAGCGCCGTCACAGCCGGACTGGTGCTCGCACCCTCCTCGCTGGTGTCGATGACGGTCGGGCCGTTCGCGGGCCGGCTGGCGGACCGGATCGGCGGCAAGTACGTCCTGCTCACCGGGCTCGTCTGCTACGCCGCAGGCATCCTCGCCATCACTCTGACCGCCGCGCCCGGCATCGTCTGGTACGCGTTCGTCCCGGCCACCCTGCTCACCGGTCTCGGGGTCGGCTGCATCATCGCCCCCATGTCCACCGAGGCCATGCGGCACGTCCCGCCGCAGCTCGCCGGTGCCGCCTCCGGAATCAACAACACCGTGCGGCAGATCGGTTCCGTGGTCGGCGCCGCCGCCGTCGGCGCGCTGCTGCAGGGCCGGCTCGCCGCCGAGCTCGCCACCGGCAAGACCTACGCCGCTGCCTTCACCGCCACCCTGCACACCACAGCGCTCATGCCGCTCGCGGCACTGGCTGTC
>NZ_JAWOAI010000338.1:0-11068 GCF_033194735.1 Streptomyces sp. W16 | reverse complement strand
CTGCTCGCCCGCGGCGGCGCGGGCACCGGCTGGGGCGTCCTCGCGGCCGGCAACGCGGAGTCGCTGGCGCTGAGCCTGGCCGGCTGGATGGGCCAGGTGAAGCGCAACCGCACCGGCATGCTGCTCTCCCCGCAGGGCCTGAGCGACGGCGAGGTCATCGGGGTGAAGCTGAGCCGGGGCGTCGTCGGACAGGCCCCGCAGCCGGGCCGGGGCCTGCTGCACCTGGGCGACGGCACGCTGCGCTCGGTCCAGGTGCCGCTGCTGGAAGCGGAACTCTGACCTGACAGCGAAGGGCGGCCGGACCGAAGTGGTCCGGCCGCCCTTCGGCATGCCGTACGGCGTGAAACTCAGGCGGCGACGCCCTCGCTCGCCGCGGTCTCGGTGCCGTCCGGGGAGACCTGGACACCGTCGTCCGTCACGAAGCGGAAGGTGCAGGTGATGGCGTCGAAAAGGTCGTACACCTCGTTCTTCAGCGGCAGGTTGGGGCTGGCGAGGGTCACCACGAGGAAGTCCTCCGTGCTGCCGGGCACCGGCATCATGGTGTGCATCGTCAGCAGCTTGACGTCGATGTCCCCGGTCAGCCGGGTCACCTCGGTGCCGGTGACGCGGGCCACCGTGCCCACGTGGGGCACCTTCGCCGAGGTGATGACCCGGTCCTTGGGCGCCACCCCGTTCGCCGAGGAGACACCGAGCCGCGCGGACAGCACCGGGAGGGTGAGTTCCTCACCCTTGGGCGTGCTGACGGCGAAGACCATGCCGTACGCCATGAAGAGGCCCTCGGTGTACATCGTCGCCGTGCCCGCGGCCAGCAGCGCCCCGTAGCGGCGGGCCGCCCTCGTCACCTCCCGGCCCTGCCGGAACATGTCGTTGATCCGGGCCTTCTCCCGAGGGTCGTCGGTCGAGGCCAGGGCCTGCGCACGGGTGCGGGCCAACTCCTCGCCGCTCAGGTCGACCTGCTCCCAGGAGTCCGGGATGTCCAGCAGAAAACGCTGTGCAGTACTCACTTGCCGCTCCCGCTGTCGAGGTTCGACACCGCGTCCTGGTCGGTCTTCTCGAAGGAGTCCAGGATGCTGCCGATGGCGTCCTTGATGCCCAGGACCTGTTTCTGCAACTGGCCCTTGCCGTCGTCCCACTTGTTCTCGAAGTTCTGGGCGGAGCCACGGGCGAGCTCGGGCCCGAAGGCCGCGTCGAAGTCGAACGTGTTGTGTCCGATGTCGATGTTGTCGTGCACGAAGCCCAACATGTCCTGGGCCTCCTTGAGTTCACTCCCGGGGATGTTGACGTCCGACGCCACTGCGGGCCCCCGTTTCGGTGCGGTACGGATTGATGTCTGTCCTGAACACGAGGTCGGCGGCCCGAATCGTTCACCGCCGTTGAACCTTTGCCGGGGGCTGTCTCGTGTTGCCCACATGACCCCGCTCCTGACCCGCCCGCTCTCCTCCAAGAGCACCGCGCGCCGTGCCGTTGTCGCATCCCTGCTCGCCCTGTGCGGCGTGGCGAGCCTCGCGGCCTGCGGCAAGACGATCTCCATCGGCGACAGTTCGGCCCCCGCCTCCTCGGCCCCCGCGTCGTCGTCCGCTCCGGCATCGCCCTCCGCATCCCCCTCGGCCGCGACATCGGGTCAGGGCGGGGGCAACTCGGCGCTGCAGGTGGTCGATTCGACGGCGAAGGACGCCGGCCTCACCGGCACCGGCGGGACCGTGGTCGGGGCCGTGGTGCAGGAAGCACCGCCCAAGTGGGTGCAGTTGTCGGCGGTGACCTCGGCGTCGCTCTCCTCACCACACCTGATCAACGTCAACCAGGCCGCGCTGTACCGCTTCGACAAGGACACCGCCGCCCCGTCCCAGTCGAACTGCAACGACGACTGCGCGGTGAAGTGGCCGCCCGTGACCATCGAGGAGGGCGGCAACGTCTACCTGGCGGGCGTGAACCCGAAGGAGGTCGGGGCGATCCGCCGCACGGACGGCCAGGTCCAGATCACCGTCGGCGGCTGGCCCGTCTACCGCTTCTCGGGCGACAGCAAGCCGGGCGACCTGAACGGCCAAGGTGTCGGCGGCACTTGGTTCGCGGTGGGCCCGACCGGCAACAAGGCGACGAGCTGAACCCACCGCCCGAACCCGCGAGTTGAAGCTATGAGCCGGTCGTCCCGAAGGTGACCTTGTAGTAGCAGGCCCCCTTGCACGGCATCGTCGCCCCGTCGTCGAAGGCGTACGAATAGGCATAGGGGGCCGCCCGCTTGAAGACCTGGGTGTAGTCGACCGGCCACTTCGCGGGGACGCAGTTCTCGCGGCCCGCCCAGGCACCGCGACAGCAGTACGTGTCGCCGCCGAACGCCGCGCAGGGCGGCTTGCAGCCGACGACCTGCCCGCCCGAGGTGGCCCGCATCGCGGTCGGGCAGTTCACGTCCGAGGTGCAGACGCCCTTGTAGCAGCCGCCGGCGCTGACCGGGTCGACGGTGGTGGTGTGCGAGATGTTGATCCACATCGGCAGGTTCGAACCGTCGACCATGCTCACGTCGTAGAAGTCCATGCCCGCGTACGCGTCGAACGTGAACTCACCCAGTGTGGTCGGCGGGTTGGCGCCCTCGCACACGCTGGTGCAGTCGCCGGTCGCACAGTGGCCCGCGGCCGTCGAGGTGCATCCTGTCCGACCCCAGATCCGGCCGCCCCAGTTGTTCGCCACGGTCACCGACAGGCTCTGGCCCGGGGCGAGTTCACGGCCCTTCGGATAGATGGCGGTGTTGGTGACGATCGCCCAGACCGTCTTCGGGGTGCGGTTGACGACCGTGATCAGACGCTTGCCGGCGGGGGCCGTCGAGGCGTGAGGTGTCGGCTCGACCGCCTTGGTGGTGGGCTTGCCCGTGCTCTTCTTCGAGACCGAGGCCTTGGGGGACGGAGAGGCCGAGGCGCTGTGACTCGCGGACGGCGAAGGCGAAGGCGAGGACGAGGCGCTCGGGGACACGGCCGGGCGCGCGGCCGTGTCCTGGTGGGCGGTCGTGCGCGTGCCGCCCGTTCCGGACGGCGTCCACACGCTGTAGGCGATCAGTACGGTGGCGGCCGTCGCGAGGGCGGCTGCCGCGACGTACCACCAGCGTCGGCGGTGTCCTGGCGCGCTCGCGCCGAGTCTTCTGCGTCCTCGTGCCATCGTCCTCGCGCCTTCCTGATGCTCTTCGGATGCGGTCCAGATGCGGTCCTGCCTATCGGTGACCTTTTCGGCGGCGGCTCGACAACATAAATTCGGACCCGACCGGCTGATTTCTTTTGCTGTCCTGTTTTCTGTAGTCCCTGCGCGCGTCGGCGGTCTCCGAACCAGAGAGATGCCACGGCCGGACCACACGCGGAGGAACGAACCCAGATGCGCAAGAAGCCCAGGAGCGGCCCCGACGCGGGAGTGGTGACGGCCGCGTGCGAGGGCGACCGGCAGGCCCTGGATCACCTGCTGACGCAGTGCCTGCCGCTGGTCTACAACATCGTCGGCCGGGCCCTGAACGGTCACGCCGACGTCGATGACGTCGTACAGGAGACGCTGTTGCGCATGGTGCGGGGGCTGCCGAAGCTGCGGGATCCCTCCGCGTTCCGGTCCTGGCTGGTGGCCATCACGATCAGACAGGTACGGGACCGTGAGCAGGCGCGGGCCACGGACCGCGACCGCAGGGCGCATCTGGAGGACGCGGAGGCGATCACCGACCCCGCTCTCGACTTCGCCGGGCTGACCATCCTGCGGCTGGGGCTGACCGAGCAGCGCCGCGAGGTCGTCGAGGCCACCCGCTGGCTCGATCCGGACGATCAGGAACTGCTGTCTCTGTGGTGGCTGGAGGAGACCGGCGAACTCGAACGGGCCGAACTCGCCGGTGCGTTGGGGCTCTCCGACCGGCACGCCTCCGTCCGGGTGCAGCGCATGAAGAAGCAGATGGAGGTCTCGCGGGTCGTGGTGCGGGCGCTGCTGGCCGCGCCGCGCTGCGTGGAACTGGACGAGACGGCCTCGACGTGGGACGGCACGCCAAGTGCCTTGTGGCGCAAGCGGTTTGCCCGGCACATCCGCGGATGCGGGGTGTGCGAGGGGCTGGACGAGGGGCTGCTCCCGATGGACCGGCTGCTCAGCGGGCTGCCGCTGGTGGCGGTGCCGGCCCGGTTCGACGTGTCCCGCGTGCTGAACGCTTTCCCAACTACCGCTCCCTCAGGGCACGGTGGCGCGCGTCGGCGACACGGGCGCCGGTCCGGCCGTATCGGCGGGAAGCAGGTCGTGGGTGGTTCGGCGGCGGTCGCCGTCGCCGTGGTGGCCGCACTGGTCGCGCCCCGGCTGACGGGCGGTTCCTCCCCTACGACGGCCGTCGCGTCGCCGTCTCCCGCTCCGGTGGTCAGTGTCACGCCGAGTCCCACGCCCTCGGCCTCGGCCTCTCCGAGCGCGTCCCGGACGCCGAAGGCCAAGCCGAGTCCCTCGCCCTCGAAGCACACCCCCGCCGCGCCCGTGCACATCGCGTCCGGCGCCAAGAAGGGCGTCGGGGTCTGGTCGTTCGGCGGGGTGAGCCAGGCGCTCGCGGCGAGTGGGGCGAGCTGGTACTACACCTGGTCCACCCAGCACTCCGGCATCACGACACCCTCGTCGGGCTCCTTCGTGCCCATGATCTGGGGGGCGAAGTCCGTCACCGACGCCTCGCTCGCCCAGGCCCGGTCGTACGGCCCGTATCTGCTGGGGTTCAACGAACCGGACATGGCGCAGCAGTCGGACATGACGGTCGAGCAGGCGCTGCAGCTGTGGCCCGAGCTCATGGCGGCGGGCAAGATCCTCGGCAGCCCCGCGGTCGCCTACGGCGGGGACACGGCCGGTGGCTGGCTGGACCGTTTCATGTCCGGGGCCGAGGCGAAGGGCTACCGCGTCGACTTCATCACCCTGCACTGGTACGGCGGCGACTTCCGCACCCCGCAGGCCGTGCAGCAGCTGAAGGCGTATCTGGCCGCCGTGTACGCGCGCTACCACAAGCCGATCTGGCTCACCGAGTACGCGCTGATCGACTTCTCCCAGGGCACCCGCTTCCCGTCCGCGCAACAGCAGGCGGACTTCGTCACCGCGTCCACCAAGGCGCTCGACGGCCTGTCCTACGTGCAGCGTTACGCGTGGTTCGGGCTGGGCGCGGACCCGTCGAAGCCGAGCAGCGGGCTCTTCACGAACGGCACGACGACGACCGCGGCGGGCCGGGCCTTCCAGTCCGCGGACTGATCGGCCCGGCCGCGTGCGCGGTCAGGGGCTCACTCCCCAGGTGATGCGGTAGCCGCACTCTCCCGAGCAGGTGAGGACGCTGGTCGCGTCGTCGTTGACGTAGGAGTAGGCGAAGGGCTCGGCCTTCTTGAACACGGCCGCCGAGTCGATGGGCCAGGACGAGGGGACGCACTGGGGGCGCGCCGCGTAGGCGCCCGTGCAGCAGGTCTTGTCCGTCTTGAACACCAGGCAGGCGCTCAGGCAGGCCACGACCCGGCCGCCCCGGACGCGCTGCAACGCGGCGGGGCAGGTCGCGTTGGCGTCCCGGGTGCACCCGGCGGCGGAGCAGCCGTTCGCGTCGATCTTGTCGGTGGACGAGCCGCCGTAACTGTTGATCCACATCGGCAGGTTGTTGCCCTCGACGAGGCTGACGTCGTAGAAGTCCATGCCGTTCCAGGCGTTCAGGTTGAACTCGGCCAGTGTGGAAGGGAATTCACCCCAGGTCGATCCGCACTGGAAGTGGCCGCAGTCCCCGGTCGTGCAGTGGCCGTCGCCGGCCGCGTCGAAGGAGCAGCCGGTGCGCGCCCACACCCGGACGTCCCAGTGGTCGGGGACGGCGAAGCTGAGGCTGGCCCCGGGCTTCAGCACCCAACCCGTGGCCTCCACAGGGTGTTTGGGGTCCGCGGCGATCGCGGGCCAGATCGTCCGGTCGAGACGGTTGACGAGCGTGACGGTCCGTTTGCCGACGGCCTTCGCCCGTCCGGCGGTCGTACGGGACGGTGAGGCGGTGACGTGGGGCGACTTGTGTGCGTGGGGAGTGGGCGAGGGCGAGGACGTGGTCCGCGGTGACGTCGTCGTAGGCGAAGGGCGGGGGAGGGACGGGGAGTTGGCGGTCGCCGTGGCATGCGTGGACGACGGGTCCGCGACGGTACGGCCTCCCGGCGGCGGCCCTGTCTGCGCGCGGGCCAGCAGCACACCGGTCACCACCGCGAGGCAGGTGAGGACCGCTGCGGCGATCAGGGCGGCCTGTCTACGAGGCATCTCTCAACACTCCTGTCCGTACCCACATCTCCGCCGCGCGGCGATGCGGCCGGCGGAGTCTTCCGTAGAGGAGACCGGCGCGCGTCGTGCCGGACAACGGAAACCGGGTCGGCAATACCTGTGCGGGCGGGGCTCGTCGCGGGTGAGCAGTGCTGGCCATAAGTCGATCAGAAGTTGGCAACCTGGCCGCGATTGATCCGCCGTACATTGCCTCAGCGGGGCCGAAGATCATCTGATCGGCCCGGAAGTCCGGATACCCGCGACCTTGTCGCAGGAATCGCGACCATGTTCAGAAAGTGTTCTGGAGACATACCGATGAAGATCGCCAAACGTCTCGTCCTCACCACCGCGGCCCTCACCGCCGTCGCCGCCGCCACGCTCGCGAGCGCGTCCGTCGGCCAGGCCGCCACCCCCAAGTCGCCCGTCCGCCTCGGTGTCACCGTGCCCGACGCGCTGAAGGTCCCCGACGGCAACAAGCTCACCGGCGTCTTCTCCGCCGCCGGCGTCCAGACCTACACCTGCACCAACAGCGCCTGGACGCTGCTTGAGCCCGCCGCCACCCTGTGGGCCAAGAACGACCGCACGCACCGCTCCGTCGCCCTCCACTCCCGTGGCCCGGTGTGGGTGTCCACCGTGGACGGCAGCGCCGTCAACGGCTCCGCGATCGCCAACTCGCCCAAGACCGGCACCATTCCGGAGCTGCTGCTGAAGTCCACCGCCACGCGCGGCACGGGCGTCTTCGGCGGCGTCTCCTACATCCAGCGCCTGGGCACGGACGGCGGCGTCGCCCCGGCCGGCGCCTGCACGGGCACGGACCAGGTCAGCGTCCAGTACACCGCCACCTACGCGTTCTACAAGCCCGCCGAGTAACACGACGGGCGGTACGACGACAGTGGCCTCCGGGTGATCCGGGGGCCACTGCTCTGCTTCCCCCTGGGCGCGTACGCGCCCTCAACTCCCTTGCGGCGGCTCCTGTTCGGCCCTGATACGGCCGTGCACCTCCCAGTCCCACACCGTCTCGCGCACCTCGTCCAGCCCACGGGCCAGATGTCTGCGATAGGTGCTGAACGCCAGGTTCAGCTTCCGTGCCACGGCCTCCTGGGTGGACGTCGAGTGGTACGTCGCCGTCAGCACCTCGCCCAGGTGCCGGGTGCGGGGACGGGATTCGAGACGCTGTACGGCCTTCCGGAGCAGGTCGCGCAGCGCGGTCACCGGGTCGCCCTCGCTGAGTTCCTGCACCAGCCGGCTGCGCAGCAGCGGGTTGTCGGCCAGCCCGCCGGGATCCAGCCAGCTGCGCAGCGCCTCCCGGACCGCGGCGTCCGACTCCTGTCGACTCAGCGTCGACAGACGGGACTTCGGCTCCTCGGGCACCACCACCGGTGCCCCGCTGAGCAGCCGCGCGTCGATCCCCTCGGCCCACTCGTCCACCCGCACCGCCCGCCAGTCGTGGCAGAACAGGCCGTGGTCCGGCTCGGCGCGGGCGGCCTCACGGGGCGGCCGGAACATGCCCAGGTACGTCATGAGCGGTGCCCAGAACTTCGGTTCGGCACTGACGACACACGACCAGGCGCAGTGCTTGGCGCGCAGCAGCTCGAAGACGATCCGCGTGCGCACCAGGTCCCACGACCGCGAGGGGCGGTGCCCGTTCTCCTCGTGCACCATGAACCGCGCCACACCGAGGTGTTCGCCCTGCCGCGGAGGTGTCATCGCGGAGACCAGCTCCCACGCCTCCACCGTCACGGGGTCCAGGGCACGTGTCTCGTCGTCGAGCTCGTCGATCCTCAACCAGGCCATGAATCCCAGCAGTTGACCCGTCCTGCGGCGCCGGTGGACATGGAACGCCTCGGGCTGACGCCCCAACCAGTGGGCCACGACACGGGAGTTGTGCTCGCCCTCGACCCGGCGCGTCATCTCGATCAGCGCGGGAGCGTCCTCCGGCCGCATCGGCCGTTCGTCGACGGCGCCCTCGTCCCGGCCGCCCTGGAACTCCCTCAGCCACTGCGCCCTGGAGACGATGTGGTCGAACTCCCGGGCGGCCCGCAGGGCCTCCTGCTCCGGCGCGTTGCGGACGCGCTCCACGAAGTGGCGGCGCAGCGCGCGGTGCATCGCCTTGTACCGCTCCGGATCGCGCCAGCGGAAGTCGCTGTCGAGCGCGTCCCGGACCACGTCGTACGGGCACACGCCGAAGGGGCCCGACTTCATGACGGACAACTGCCGTAGCCAGGCGAACAGTTCGGTGGCGTCCTCGTCCGGAAGCGCCACCCGCAGCAGTTCCTCCGTGGTGTCCACGACATGGCCGCACACCTCCAGCGCCCGCCGGTGGGCGGGCGTCGGCGGCCTGCCGACCAGGTGGGTGAGCAGACGGTCGACGGCCGTACGCAACGGTGTCCAGAACGCCTCGTCCGACGAGGCGCTGTCGTGCGTCGCGGCCTCCGCGGCCAGCCGCAGGGCGAGCGGATGGCCGGCCGCGAAGCCGAGCAGCGCGGCGTGCAGCGAGGGGTCCGCGCCCTGCGCCGTGAGCAGGGCCGCCGAGTCCGCGGGCCCCAACTCCCTGAGCGGCACGACCTGCAGCAGCTCGCTCCACCCGAGGTCCGCCTTCCAGAGCGGGTCGGGCGCGAGCCGGCCGGCGACGACGACCAGGGCACCGGCCGGTAAGCGGGGGAGGAAGCGGTCGCGGATCCACTCCTCCATGTCCTGGTAGCGCTCGAAGTCGTCGACCAGCAGGACAGCGTTGTCCTGGGTGAAGACCTCGGCGGTCGCCGCCTCGAAGGCCGACGGGGAGCGCTCGATCGTACGGGCGTCGACGTTCACGACCGGCCGGCCCATGGCGCGGGCCTCCGCGGCGAACCGCTGCAGCAGGGCGCTCTTGCCCATGCCGCCCGGTCCATGCAGCACGATGACCGTCGGGGCACCGGGTTCGCCGGCCGCCGCGCGGCGGAAGAGGGCCAGTTCCCGTTGCCTGCCGACGAAGTACTGCAGCCGGGCGGACGCCAGTCTGTCGGCCAGGACGGCGGAGTCCTCCTTCGCCATGGCTTTCCTTTCCCCGGAGCCGACCTCTTCGGGCCGCTGCGAAACCTACCGGGTCGGGCCGGACGACGGGACACGGCCGGACCTTACGTGGGTCTTACGGACGACTCGACCGACCGTCGGAAGGATGCAGGAAGGACGCCCCGAAACCGGGGAGGGGGTCGTCCGTGGAAACGGTAAGAGACCCGCTTCTTTGTCCTATTCGCGCTCGTTGAGGAACGCAAAGGGGTCCGTAGCCCTCCTTCTGTGTGAAGGAACGAGCACAGGCAAGGAACCGGGGACTGAGTGGCATGGGTTTGACCAGCGAGACTACCGTTTATGTGATGGCGGCCGTCGCCGTCGTCTGCGTGGCGCTGCTTGTCTGGGTATGGCCGCGGCTGGCGAAGCCCACGGTGCGGCAGGTGCTCGGGCGGCTGACGGCCATCGGGGTGACACAGGTCACGATTATCGCCGCATTCGCGTGCTGGCTGAACTCCTCGTACCAGTTCTTCGGATCGTGGGACGAGCTCTTCGGCAACACCGACACCGCGCCCGTCGGTGTGACGCAGGCGGCCGACCACAACGGCGACGGCGCGACGGGCGTCTCCGTGAAGGGGGCGCTGGTGCAGCCCGCCTCCGACGAGCAGCTGAACCGGGTCAGCGGACTGCCCACCGGCAATCCCGCGGTGAACGGCAAGGTGGAGTCGGTGAAGGTCATCGGCCGCCGCACCGGCGTCGTCGACCCGGCCTTCGTCTATCTGCCGCCGCAGTACTTCCAGAAGGCGTACGCCAGGCAGCGCTTCCCGGTCGTCGTCGCGCTCAGCGGCTACCCCGGCAGCATCTTCAACCTCGCCCAGTACCTGCGGGTGTCACAGACCGCCGGGCAGCTGCAGAAGAACGGTCAGATGCAGCCGACCATAATGGTGATGATCCGGCCCACGATCGCCCCGCCGCGCGACACCGAGTGCGTGAACGTCCCCGGCGGACCGCAGACCGAGACCTTCCTCGCCAAGGACCTCCCGCAGGCCCTGAAGTCCGCCTACCGGATCGGCCACGACGCCAGCGCCTGGGGCGTCATGGGCTATTCCTCCGGCGGCAGTTGCGCTTTGCAGCTGACGATGCGCAACCCGCACGTGTACACCACGGCCGCCGCGCTCTCGCCCGACTACCGGGTCAAGGACGACCCCACCACCGGCAACCTCTTCGGCAGCGGACTCGGCCGCGTCAACCGGGTCAACGGACACGACCTGATGTGGCGGCTGAAGCACCTGCCCGCACCCCAGGTCTCCGTCCTGGTCGCCGAGAGCAAGCACGGCGAGCGCGGCTATCCGCAGACCCTCGCCTTCATCAAGGCCGTCAAGGCGCCCATGCGCGTCGTGTCCATCCTGCCCGAGTCGGGCAGCCACAACTTCCCCACCTGGGTACGGGAGATGCCCGCCGCCCTGAAGTGGATGAACCAGCAACTCACCTTCCCCCAGGACGTCGTGCCCCGGCACGTCGCCCCGAAGAAGGGCCACAGCACCGTGCGTGCGGAGGGCACGGAGCCCACACCGACCGCCCGCACCCGCAAGTAGCGTCCGCCTCAAGGGCGTTGGCCCCGCCCCAGAGTCCGGGGCAGCTGGCCCCGGCGCTGGATGCCCAACTTCCGGTAGGAACTGGTGAGATGGGTCTCCACCGTGCGCCGGGCCAGGTGCAGCAGATCGGCGATCTCGGTGTTCGTACGGCCGTCGGCGGCCAGCTCGGCGATCCGGCGCTCACTGTTGGTGAGAGACCCCGAACCGGTGCGGGCCGGGGCCGTGCGCCGGGCCCCGCTCTCGCCCAACGC
>NZ_JAWOAI010000337.1:0-11094 GCF_033194735.1 Streptomyces sp. W16 | reverse complement strand
CGAGCCCACCGGCTCACCGGCGCGGTCCGTCGGCGCCACCTCCGCCGGACATCGACCGCGCCGTGATCGGCAGGGCGCGCGCGGTGCCCCGTCCGGGGAGGGCGGACGGTACCCGTTCCACGACACCTCCCGCGAAAATGTCGTACAACGGCAGCGACTTCAGGTGGACATGGCCGATGCGGCAGTCGCAGACGGCCGGCGGACACGCGCGCCGGCGCAGCGCCGCCCGATGGGAACCGTCGTACAGGTTCCCCAACTCGTCGCGGACGATGTGGCGGCGGCGGACCGTGGCTACGACCGCTACCTCGTCGGGGCCACCCCCAGCTCTGGCCGTGCGGGTCGACGGGGGCACTCGCAGCCAGTAGGTGCGGTGAGTGCCATCGGGTTCCGGTGTGGAGTTGAGAACCTCCACCATGACCACGGCTTTCGGCCTGGACGCGAGTGCGTACGCACCGGAGCGGCAGACCGGAGCGGCCGACCTGAGAGTCCGCTGCCCGGCTGCTCGGCATCCTCTTGGCTGCGTGGATCGGCGAGGCCCTCGCGGCGGACTGGCCCGGCCTGACCGGTTTCGCCCGCGGCCTCGTCGGCGATCTCGATGGTGTCGCCGCTGGACTCACTCTTCGCCTGAGTTCCGACGGCACGCGAGGCGCCGTAAATCGCATCGAAGAGATCAAAGAGCTGCGGCTGGTCACCGATTTGGGCGGCCGGCCCCTGGGGCTCTCACCCGCGCTGCCGACCCGAGCCCACGACCTGCACCCCCGCCCGGCTTCCAAGGATCATCCGCACCTGCGCGCGCCAGGGCGTCCCCGTCCCCTTCCTGGCCGATCTCGCCTACCAGGGCGTCGGCCCCTCGGCCATCCGCGGTGCCTTCGGCCGAATCAGAGTGATCAACTGCCGTCTTCCGGCTGATCGTCGAGCGGGACACCCAGTCGTTCGGCCACGGCGGTGAGCGCCGACCCCAGCGGCAGCTCGACGCGGGCCACGGCATGCACGTCGCCCCGGGTCGGGTCCCGGTTGATGATCAGTACGGGCTTGTGGGCCCCGGCCGCCTGGCGCACGAACCGCAGCCCGGACATCACCGTCAACGACGAACCCAGGACCAGCAGGGAGGATGCGTCCCGGACCAGCTCACGGCACCGCTCGACCCGCTGTGGCGCCACGGACTCGCCGAAGAACACCACGTCCGGCTTGAGAACGCCGTCGCAGACCGCGCACGACACCAGCCGGAAGTCGGCGACCTGGTCGTCGGTCAGGTCCGCGTCACCGTCAGGATTCAGGCCGGCGGCCACCGGCCGGTAGTCAGGATTGGCTGCCTCCAGCCGCCGAGCGAGATCGCTGCGCGGACTGAGGGCGCCGCACGTGAGGCAGACGACTCGGTCCAGGCCGCCGTGCAACTCCACGACGCCCTCGCTGCCGGCGCTCCGGTGGAGCCCGTCGACGTTCTGGGTGATCACCCCGGCCAGCAGCTCGTGCCGCCCGAACGCGGCCACCGCCCGGTGCCCCGCGTTCGGGCGGGCGCGGCCGAAAACGCGCCAACCCAGGTGACTACGCGCCCAGTACCGGCGCTGTGCCTGGGCGCTGCCGACGAAATCCTCGTAGAGCATCGGTGTGTGCCTGCTCAGGCTTCCGCCCTCGCCCCGGTAGTCGGGAATGCCCGACTCCGTGGAGATGCCCGCGCCGCTCAGCACCAGCACACCACCAGCGCTCAGCAGGTCGGTGACCACGCCCAGATCTGTGGTGCCCGGAGGGAGGTCCCCAGGTGGGGTCCAGCTGAGAGTGGGACGCATGCGCATTCCGCCAGGGTACGGAAGCCGGCGACCGCGTGGACCGGCGCCGAGGCCGGGGATCGATTCCTCGTGCAGGGCTCTGAGAAGTTCTGAGGTGCGTCGTTTCCCTCTGCCCGTGATTCCCACGGTGGTCTGGGGCAGAGGCAATGTCCGGCGGGTGGCCGTCCGGACTGTCAGGCGCATTCGGGGCTCAGCCTGGTGACCGTGCTGGTGTCGAATCCGGATCCCGCCGACGTCGGCGAGGACGCGGTCGTCTCCGCGTACACGCGCGGGGGTGTGCACGCGGCGTCCTGCGGCAGCATCCGTCCCGACGGCGCGATCGAGGCCGTCGGTCGTGGGCTCTGGGCCGACGCGGTGGTCGTCACCCCGTCCTTGTACGGCATGTGCGTCCGCACGGACGAGCCGTGCGAGATCTGCGACGTACTGGCCGAGTTCGCCCGCGCCCGCGTCGGGGCATTTGTTCGTGCCGGGGGTCGCCCCCTGGCCGGCAACGACGTGCTGCCGCTTCTGGTCAGCGGGCTCGTGTCCGGCATCGACGTCGCCCGCTGCCAGGAGATCTTCGACTACGCGGCGTATGAATACAGGGACTCCGTCGGCCACGGATGACGGCATGCGCGCTGGGTGTGGAACTCGACTACGTCCAGCAGCTGTTGGAGCGCTGCCGCCTCCACGCGTCGGCCGTCACCGACATTCTGGAGGAGTCCGCACTCCGGTCGGCTCGGTCCGCGTCCGCCCACCGGTGGGCGCTGTGCTCGGGTGCCGCGAACCGGCGGGCGGGTGGACAGCAGGGATCGTGGGGGGGGCAGGGCTTCGTGAGGAGGCGGGGGCGTACGAGGGCTGCTCCGTCGAGGTCGGTTCCGCTCGTCCTGCGCTGCGGCGACTTCGACCTCACCGTCCACGACCCGGAGCTCTTCCTCAATGGCACCTGCGCCGTCTCTTTGCCGACATCGTCCAGACGGCCTTCACCCACCCCTGAACCGCTAGTGGGCGAGGCCGTATATCCGATTGCCGCAGGTCGTCCCGCTCGGATAGGAATCTCGCATGCTGAAAGGTGACAAGGTCGGGCTCAGGGCCCGGAACGAGGACGACATCCCCATCCTGCAATCGGAGCTCCACGACGACGTGGTCACCCAGGCGCGGGCCAATGGTCGGCCGTGGCGGCCGATCACGCCCGGCTCCAAGGACTCGCCGTTCGCGGTGGATGACAAGGAGCGGGGGTATGCACCCTTCTCCGTGGTGGACTTGGAGTCCGGCACCCTGATCGGCAGCGCGGTGTTGTGGGGCATCGACGACCACAACCGGACCGCGCACATCGGTCTGGGGCTGTTGCCCTCCGCCCGTGGTAGGGGTTGTGGCACCGACGTGGTCGCGGTGCTGTGCCACTACGGCTTTGTCGTCCGCGGCCTGCACCGGCTGCAGATCGAGACACTGTCGGACAACGACGCGATGCTGCGTTCCGCCGAGCGCAACGGCTTCGTCCGCGAGGGGATGCTGCGTTCGGCGGCCTGGGTGATGGGGGAGTTCGTCGACGAGGTGCTCCTTGGACTCCTGGCCGAGGAATGGAAGCCGGACTCGAAGAACAGCGCTGGTATCTGACCGCAAGCGTGTCCGACCCCGACCCCGACTCCTGTCCGGACGGAAGTTCGGACGAGCTGGATGTCTGAGCCTTCGCCGTGACGGAGACCGGCGCCCGCTCGTGGGCGCTGGTACGGCGCGGCCGGTGGGAAGCCGGTCATACCCGGCGACGGCGACGGCAGTGCCAGGGCCGTCCCGCCACCGCGGAGGCCTCTCCGCACGCCCGCTTCGGCGGGACACTCGCGCTGCACTGTTGCCGAGCGGGTCCCGTCCTGTCGCCCGGGAATGCACGGTGGGGCGGTGTGGTTGGAAGGATCGTGGGAGTGGAGGGGACAGTGTCCCCGGGCCTCACCTATTGCCTGCGGGGACGATCGTCCGGCTGAAGCCCCGCAGAGCACATCGCCGCGTAGGCGACCGCCCTCCATTCCCGCAACGCGCAGACGCGGCCCCGAGTGCTTCGATCGCCTCGGGGCCGCGGTATGTCCTCTCCTCTTCCGGGATCGACTGACTTGTCCAACTGGCCGTCGGCGCAAGGGCGTAGCGTCCGCCTGTTGTTGCCGCGGGGGTTGACGGGCGTATTGGTCTAGGCCTTAATGGCTTCAGCCTGTTCACGTGAACGGAAAATGTTCATGGACATGAACAGGCGTGATTTCCTCTACCCCCCCACCAGCGCACTGGGTGTGCTGCGTCTTGGAGGACTCATGCGTCGAAAGAGCAACTGCACACTGGCCGTTGCCGTGACCGCCGGCGCGGCGGTGGCAGCCGTCCTCGCCCCCTCGGCATCCGCCGCCCCGACAGCGGCGAACCCCGGGCCCGGATTCCCCGCCCGGTACTCGGCACCGTATGCCGAGACCTGGAACTCCCCGTCCGCCCTCGCCAACGCACGCAATGCCACCGGTCAGAAGTACTTCACCCTCGCCTTCGTCATCGCCGGAAACGGCTGCAACGCGACCTTCAACGGCGACACGTCCATCACCGACTCCTCCTGGACCGCCGCCATCAACTCCACGAGGGCGGCCGGCGGCGACGTCATCGCCTCCTTCGGCGGCGCCTCCGGCACCGAACTGGGCGTCGCCTGCACCTCGGTGTCGTCCCTCAAGGCCCAGTACAAGCGGGTCATCGACAGCCTCAACCTCACCCGCGTCGACCTCGACATCGAGGGCTCGACCCTCAACAACACGGCTGCCAACGACCGGCGCAACAAGGCCCTGGCACAGTTGCAGAGTGAGTACGCGACAGCGGGACACCGGCTTGACGTCCAGTACACCCTCCCCGTCGACCCGACCGGCCTGGAGCAGAACTCCATCAACCTGCTGAACAACGCCAAGAGCAACGCCCTGACGGTCAATCTGGTCAACATCATGACCATGGACTACGGCCCGGCCATGGACATGGGCAAGGCGGCCACCGACGCGGCGACCGCCCTGCACGACCAGCTGGGCCGGATCTGGACGACCAAGAGTTCCGCACAGCTGTGGGCCATGGAGGGGAACACCCCCATGATCGGCGTGAACGACACCACATCCGAGGTGTTCAGCACCGCCAACGCCACCACACTCGCCAACTTTGCCGCGAGCAAGGGCATTCAGGAGCTGTCGTTCTGGTCGCTGGGCCGGGACAAGGCCTGCGCCACCAATGGCCAGCTGTCCGACACCTGCAGCGGCACGTCGCAGAGCGCGTACCAGTTCACCCGCACGCTCCACTGACCCGGCCCAGGCGATGCACACGGCACCCGCGAACAGGTCCACGGCGGCGTGAGACACACCGGCTCAAGGCCTGCACCGTCCAGCCCCGTCTCCACTTCCTGCACGCCGTGCAGGCCATCGAGGTCAAGCGCCGCACCCGTTGCACGGCCAACAAGACCACCGTCAAGACGATCTACGAGGTCACCCGCCCCGCGCCCACGAACAGAGACCACCCCGGGACGGATCACGACCGGCGCCATGCTCACGCCGGTCCCCGGGCCTGTGGGCGCCCCCGTGGGGCAGGCGCCGTGCCGGACGGCCGCTCCCGGCTGATCGAGCCAGTCGGTGCGGGCGGGTTCGGGCAGGTCTGTGCTGCGGTTCCTCTACACCACTGCTGCACTGCAATGCAGCGGGAAGGCGGGATCAACGAGGCGAGGGGGACCGGCAACTGGCCCTGTGTCCTGACGGACGAACCCGGATAATCGTCTTTTCCCTGCATCGCTCGGTCGGATTGAGGGCGGCGACGGCATCGTTGAGGGTCGAGACATTGCCGATGTTCGTCCGCAGCCGCCCGTCTCGCACCCGCTGCACGATCTCACTCAGTCCGGCACGATCGGCCTCGACAACGAAGTCCACCGCCAGGCCGGCAGCGGGCCGCGCCTCGACAGAGCCGCCTGTGGGTAGGCAGTCCGGCTCAGGCGGTGCCACCAGCGGCGGATCGACTCGACCGCGAACGTGGCGGTGTCGTGATCGGTGCCGACGTTGACCCAGCCGACGTTCACCACGACGTCGGAGATCCCGTAGGGGACGGTCCTGCCCAGCTGCGGGTCGACGAAGTCGTGCACGTTCACCGGCACCGGCTCACCTGTCGGCCGCCACTGGCGGCCGTTGTTCTTGAACTCGCCGACGAGGTCCTACTTCTTGGTGTCCACACTGATCACGGGCTGGCCGGTGTCCCGATGCGCGCGGGCCTGCGCGTTGAGATAGCGGAACTGGGCATCGAGGTCCAGGTGCTGGCTGCCCTCGATGGTCTTGGCGTTGGCCTGCAGGCCGAAGCCTTCCTCCCGCAACAGGTCGGCGACGGCGTCGCGCTGATGCGGTGCCCGGCCCGGGTCAGCTCCTGGGCAAGCGTGCGGGTGGACGTCACCGTCCACCGCAGCGGCGACATCGGATCACCCCGCGCATCCGGTTCGACCAACGCCAACAGTGCAGGCCGCAGCCCCGGATTCAGATCCACGACTCGTTTACGGCCCCCGCCAGGACGACGCACCCGCCCAACGGCTTCTCACCGGCCTCGAGTTCGAACACGCCCTTGCGGACCGTCGTCTCGCTGACCGCAGCGGCCTGATCCGCGGCCCGGACAGCGCCGTGTCCCAGCGCCTGAGCCTCCGCAGCCATCAACAGCCGTCGCCGGCGCTAGTACTGCAACGGTCTTTGCCGTGACTGCTGGCCAGTTTCAGGGGCTGTGTCCCCGTCGTTTGTAGTGGCTGATGCGGGCTTGATGTTGGCGTATGCGGCGCCAGGTTGACCAGTTGAGGATGTGGTCGACGGGTGGGGGCCGGCGGTCGGTGAGACGGGCGATCAGACGTCTGACCTCGGCGAGGCTGAGGTGGATGAGCTGGGAGGATCCGTTTCTGCTTTGTCTGTGTCGAGTTGGCGGGCGCGCAGGACGGTCAGGCAGGCGTGGACTGCCATGGCCAGGGTCATGTGGCGGTGCCAGCCGGGGTAGCGGCGGACCTGGTAGTCGTCCAGACCGCATTCCTGTTTCGCGGTCTGGAAGCATTCCTCCACGGCCCAGCGGCTGCCCGCGATGCGGATCAGTTCATCAAGGGTGGTCTCGGCCGGGCAGTAGGCGATGTAGTAGGAGATCGCCTCGGGGCGGCTGATGCTGCGGCGCGCGATCACCCAGTGCCGGCGGTCGGCCCGGTGCCAGGGGCGGACCTCGACCCGGGCCCAGTCGAAGATTCGCCGGCCGTGGGCGCCGTCGCCGCAGGAACGGCGTTTCCACTTCTGCCGGGGCAGGCCCGGGAACAGGTCGTGGACCGGGTGGTCCAGGGCCCAGCGGGTGACGACGGTGTCGTGGCGGGTGGTGGCCATGACGTGGAAGACATCGGCCTGTTCAAGCTCGAAGCGCCAGCCCTTGGAGAAGCCGTAAGCGGCATCCGCGGTCACCCAGGTGAAGGGGATCCTGTCCGCGATCGCCCGGCGGACCATCGCCTTGGCCATGGCCACCTTCGTCTCGAAGCCGATGCTGTCCTCCACGCCGGCCCGTCGGCACCGTTCCCGGTCATCGGTCCAGGAAGTGGGCAGATACAAGCGGCGATCGATCAACGTCCGCCCGAGCGAAGAGGCATAGGCAAGGAAGACGCCGATCTGACAGTTCTCCGTCCTCCCGGCCGTACCGGAGTACTGCCTTTGCACGCCAGCCGAACGGATGCCCTTCTTGAGGAACCCGGTGTCATCGACGATCAGCACGGCGTCCCGATCTCCGAGGTGTTCGACGACATAGTCACGGACGTCGTCCAGGACCTCGTCGGCGTCCCACTCGATCCGGTTCAGCAAACGATGCATGCGGTCGGGACCCGCGTGACCGGCTTCTTCCGCGAGCGTCCAGCCGTTCTTCCGTTCCAGCGGAGCAACCAGCCCCCGCATATAGGCCAACGCCGACTGACGCGGCTCCTCCCGGTTGAACCGGTGCACGAACCGCTCATGCACAGCGCCCAGTTCACCGGCCCACAACCTGACATCAGCAAGGTCCCCACCCATAACCACGCCAACGACCGAACTGGCCAGCAGTCACGGCAAAGACCGTTGCAGTACTAGTCCGGATGCGGGAGCAACACCGTGAACTTCACGGCGAGTCCCGCTGGGGCCGTGGTTGCCGGGCCGGGACGCCTGGGCGCGGTTCCGCCGACCGTCACCGGCGACCCGTGGCGCCGCGATCGGGGCATCGGGTCGTCCGTTTCAGCTGGTCACCTGGGCCGGGCCGTCAGGCCTTTGCCGATCGGCCACCGTCGATCGTGACCACCGCGGCGTTGATGTACAGCGCCTCGTCGGACAGGAGGAAGGCGACGGTGGCGGCGACCTCCTCGGCACGACCGAACCGTTTCGTCGGGACTTGGTCGAGGGCCTTGTCGATCTGCTCCAGATTGTTGTCCCGGGCGCTCCGCAGATGCTTCTCCATCATCGGGGTCAGGATCGAGCCCGGGGCTATGGCGTTGACGGTGACGCCGTACGGGCCGTACTCCACACCGGAGTTGAGGGTCAGGCCGACCACCCCGTGCTTGGCGGCGTGATAGTCGGACCCGGCGCCGTTGGCACGGATGCCGAAGAGCGAGGTGGTGTTGAGGACCCTGCCGTGGCCCTGCTCGCGCATCACCTTCAGAACGTGCTTCAAGCCGAGGAAGACCCCGGTGAGATTGATCGAGATGTTCCTGGCGAATTCCTCGGTCCGGATGTCCTCAGTTCGTCTGGGCGTAGGCGGGACGCCCGCGTTGTTGAAGAAGGCGTCGATCCTGCCATGGGCCCCCAGGGTTTCGGCAACGTACCGCTCGACCCCCGCCTCTTCGCTCACGTCCGCCACGACCGTCAGCACCTCGGCGTCGGAGACGGTCTTCCGCACCTCTTCGGCGGCGTCGGCGAGGCCCTGTTCGCTGATGTCGACCAGGACCAGCTTCGCGTCCTCGGTCGCGAGCCGTACCGCGGTCGCGCGGCCGATACCGGAACCGCCGCCGGTGATGAGGACGACCTTGTCGGTGAACCTTTTCCGCATGCCGCTACAACCTCCTGTGCCGGGTTTCCGCGTTGTTGGTCGTGGTCGTTGCGCTGCCGCGTGAGGCGACGTCATGTTCCGGGGAGCTCACCCGGTGGCCCGTAGCCCCTTTCGGTTCTTCCGCCCCAGTCGGCCGCCCGCCACGAGCTGTTCGAGGACGGGGGACGGCACGAAGTCCGGCTCACCGAACGCCTTGTACAGCTCCTGCTGGATGTTCAGGGAGACGTCCAGTCCGATGGCGTCCAGCAGCGCGAACGGACCCATGGGGTAGCCGAAGCCCCGCTCGACAGCCGTGTCGATGCCCTCGATGTCCGCGTCGTACCGGTCCAGCAGGGCCAAGGCCCGGCCGAGGTAGGGAAACAGTAGGTAGTTGACGATGAAGCCGGCCCGGTCCCGGCTGTCGACCGTCGTCTTACCGAGGCGCTCGCAGACGGCTTGTGCGGTGGCGGCGGCCTCGTCGCTGGTGGCCTGGGTACGGACGAGCTCGACGAGCCTCATCACCGGCGCGGGGTTGAAGAAGTGCATCCCGACCACCTGGGAGGGGCGACCGGAGGCCTCAGCACAGGCGGTGACCGAGAGGCTGGACGTCGTGGTCGCCAGCAGCGTGCCCGGGGCGCACACCGCACCGATCCGTGCGAACACCGCGCGCTTGACGTCGAGGGACTCCGCCACCGCCTCGATCACCAGGTCGCACTCGCGCAGGGCAGCGAAGTCGTGGGTTCCGACGAGTAACTCCAGCGCCGCGGCTTTCGCCCGTGGAGCGACCTTGCCCCGGAGGACGTTCCGTACCAGCGACTTGCCTATCCGCTCCAGCGCGTCGAACGACTTCTCCGCGTCGCGCGCGACCAGCACCGTCGAGAAGCCCGCCACTGAAGTGGCCTCGGCGATGCCGTCTGCCATCGTCCCTGACCCCACCACACCGATGCGTCGTACGCAGGCCGCTTCGCCGGGAGGCGGGGCGGAAGGTCGAATATCCACCGGCTTTCCGAGATCGTCGTACGTGTAGAAGCCGCGTCCACACTTACGGCCCAACCGGTCTTCCCGCACCAGCCGCACCAAGGCAGAAGCAGGGGCGAAGGAGTTGTCGCCGGTGCGGGCCCACAGGTCTGAGAGGACGGACAGCGCCGAGTCGAGGCCGATGCGGTCGAGCAGCTCGAACGGCCCGTTCGGCAGGCCGCACCCCAGACGCATGGCGGAGTCGATGTCGTCCCGACTCGCCTCACCCCGCTCGTACAGTGCTACGGCGCGGTTGAGATACGCGTACACCAGGGCAGTCGCGTCGGCTCCGTAGCCGGTGCCCACCGTCACTGAGGTCAGGCCGATCCGGGCGATCAGTTCGTCGACGGTGGCTACGGTGTTCTTCGAAGTCATCGCCGTGCGCACCGGCTCGACCGGTCCTCCGGGCAGCGGAGGGGCCAGAAAACGCAGACCCATCATCTCGCCAGGGCGGCCGGACGCAACTGCCAGCCGTGTCAGCGGCAGGGCAGCGGTGGTGCTGACCACGACCGTAGTGTCGGTGCAGACGGTGCGGAGGCGGTGCAGCACCTCGGTCTTCAGGGCTTCGTCCTCGGTGACGGCCTCGACAACCAGGTCGGCCCGGCTCACCTGCGCGATTTCCTCGGTGAGGTGTAGGCCGGCCGAGCCGGTCGGCGACGGTCGCTTCCGCACCCGGGCCAGGACGGCGGGATCGGCGTCGACTCCGATCACCTCATGACCGGTTTCACGCACAATGCCGAGCAAGGCCTCACCGACCGAGCCCAGACCGACGATCCCGATCACAGGGCTCCCTTGGGTCCAAGGGCGTGTCACCATCGCAGAGCCCTCTCCTCCTGCTGAGAGGCGTCGGCCGGCCTCCGGAAGCGGTTGATGGCGTCGATGTGCTTGGCGCGTAGTTCCTCGTCGCGGACGCCGAGGCCTTCCTCGGGGGCGAGGCACAGGACGCCGACCTTGCCCTGGTGGAGGTTGCGGTGGACGTCGTAGGCGGCCTGTCCGGTCTCCTCCAGGGAGTACACCTTGGAGAGCGTCGGGTGGATCTTGCCCTTCGCGACCAGCCGGTTGGCCTCCCAGGCCTCGCGGTAGTTGGCGAAGTGCGAGCCGATGATCCGCTTCAGGGACATCCACAGGTAGCGGTTGTCGTACTCGTGGTTGAACCCGGAGGTCGAGGCGCAGGTGACGATCGTGCCGCCCTTGCGGGTGACGTAAACGCTTGCGCCGAAGGTCTCGCGGCCGGGGTGCTCGAAGACGATGTCCACGTCCTCGCCGCCGGTGAGCTCAC
>NZ_JAWOAI010000336.1:0-11102 GCF_033194735.1 Streptomyces sp. W16 | reverse complement strand
CCGCCCCCTCGCCCGCCCCGCAGGCGGCGTTCGGCGCCGACGGCTACGGCGGTTCCGGTGACGGCGGCGGCGACACGGCTCTCCTCAACCACGTCCAGGCCGAGGCGCCCAAGCCGAAGAAGCGGACCCGCGGTCCGATCGCGCTGCTCGCCGCCGTGGCGATCGTCGCCGCGGCCGTCGGCGGCGGTACCGCGTACGCCTTCCAGCAGCTGACCGGCAAGGACACCGTCGCCTCCTCCAGCACCACCACGGCGGTCGTGCCCTCCAGCAAGAAGGGCGACGTCGCCACCATCGCCGCGACCGTCAGCCCGAGCGTGGTCGAGGTGGAGGCCACCCTGAGCAACGGCACCTCCACCGGCGCCGGCGTGGTCATCACCACCGACGGCCAGATCATCACCAACAACCACGTGATCTCCGGCGCCACCTCGGTCAAGGTCAAGACGAGCAACGGCAAGTCGTACACCGCGAAGGTCGTCGGCACCGACAGCAAGAAGGACCTCGCGCTCCTCCAGCTGGCGAACGCCTCCGGACTGAAGGCGGCCACCCTCGGCAACTCCGACGGCATCCAGATCGGCGACACGGTCGTCGCGATCGGCTCTCCCGAGGGGCTGACCGGCACGGTCACCAGCGGCATCGTCTCCGCCCTGAACCGTGACGTGACCGTCTCGACCGACGAGAGCCAGAGCCAGGGTTCGGGTTCGGGCGGCAGCGGCCAGTGGCCCTTCCAGTTCGGCGGCCAGCAGTTCAACGGCGACACCGGTTCGTCCACGACGACGTACAAGGCCATCCAGACCGACGCGTCCCTCAACCCCGGCAACTCCGGCGGTGCGCTGATCGACGCGAACGGCAACATCATCGGCATCAACTCCGCGATGTACTCGTCGAGTTCGGACTCCTCGTCCTCGTCGTCCGAGGCCGGAAGCATCGGCATCGGCTTCGCCATCCCGATCAACACCGTCAAGGCGGACCTGGCTTCGCTGCGGGCGGGCGGTTCCGACAGCTGAGTCCGTAGTCCAGCGATCAGTGTTCAAAGATCAGTGATCAGTAGGGAGTACGTCATGATCAAGCAGGTTTCGCACACGGTGACCGACGCCGGAGCGGCCGGTCTCGGCCTGGCCCTCGGGGTGGCGTACGAACTGCACGCGCCGGCGGCACGGGCGCCCGAAGTGGCGCCCGCCCCGGAGCTGATGGGGCTCCGCACCAGCGCGGCCCACCCGCACCACCGGAAGGTGCCGCTGAACCGGCTCGCCACCATGCGAGGCTGATCTGCCACCGTGCGAGGCTGATCTCAGCCCATTTCTCCCCTCCCCTCCTCTTTACGCGCCAGCCGGGAAACATGCGAGGCTGATTGCGACCAGCCGATCGTTGTCTCCCCGTCCCACCGCACCCGAGGATCCAGCCCATGAGCCCCGCCGAAGGCGACCGTGACACCCAGCGCATCCTGATCGTCGACGACGAGCCGGCGGTGCGCGAAGCACTCCAGCGCAGTCTGGCCTTCGAGGGGTACGACACCGAGGTCGCCGTCGACGGCGCGGACGCGCTGGAGAAGGCGACCGCCTACCAGCCCGACCTGGTCGTCCTCGACATCCAGATGCCGCGCATGGACGGCCTGACCGCCGCACGCCGTATGCGCGGGGCGGGCACGACGACGCCGATCCTGATGCTCACGGCCCGCGACACGGTCGGCGACCGCGTGACGGGTCTGGACGCCGGCGCCGACGACTACCTCGTCAAGCCCTTCGAACTCGACGAACTCTTCGCGCGGGTACGGGCGTTGCTGCGCCGCAGCTCGTACGCGGCGGCTGCCGCGGCCGGCGCGGCCCCCGAGGACGACTCCCTGACCTTCGCCGACCTCCGCATGGACCTCGCGACGCGCGAGGTGACGCGCAACGGCCGCGCGGTCGAGCTGACCCGCACCGAGTTCACTCTGCTGGAGATGTTCCTGGCGCATCCCCGCCAGGTCCTCACCCGCGAGCAGATCCTGAAGGCCGTCTGGGGCTTCGACTTCGAGCCGTCCTCCAACTCCCTCGACGTGTATGTGATGTACCTGCGCCGGAAGACCGAGGCGGGGGGCGAGCCCCGGCTCGTCCACACGGTTCGGGGTGTCGGGTATGTGCTGCGACAGGGTGGGGCGGAGTGAAGAACGTCCTCAACCGGTTCCTCCACCGGTTCCGGACCCTGCCGATCCGGTCCCGGCTGGCGATGCTGGTCGCGGCGGCGGTGGCGTTCGCCGTGGCGGCGGTTTCGGTCACCTGTTGGTTCATCGTGCAGGGGAAGCTGTACAGCCAGATCAACAACCAGCTCAAGACCTCGGCGAGCAATCCGCAGCAGCGCAGCGTCATGGACGCGATCCACAGCTGCGACAAGACCAACTTGCCGCCGTCGGACACATACGGTCTCCATCCGCCCTCGGAGTACTACTTCCAGCTGGTGCGGTCGAACGGCAAGTCCTGCATCCCCTCGGACTCCCCCGGCACGGTGAAGGTCACCAGTGCCGACATCGCCGTGGCCAAGAACCCGACCGAAACCATCATCCACAACGGCGTCGACACCAAGGGAACGGCCGTGCGGGTGCTGACGGTGCCCTTGATCACCGTCGACGCGAACGGCACTCGATCGGTGGTCGAGGGCGTCGCCCTTGTGTACGCCCTGCCTCTCAAGGGCACTCAGTCCACCCTCAACGAACTGGCACTGCTGCTCCTCCTCGTCTCCGGCATCGGAGTCGTCGGCGCCGGTGCGGCCGGACTCGCGGTGGCCCGCGCGGGCCTCCGTCCCGTCGACAAGCTGACCGAGGCCGTCGAGCACGTGGCCCGCACCGAGGACCTGGCCGTCCGCATCCCCGTGGACGAGGACAGCGACGACGAGATCGCCCGGCTGTCCCGCTCCTTCAACTCGATGACGACGTCCCTCGCCAACTCCCGTGAGCTGCAACAGCAACTCATCGCGGACGCGGGTCACGAACTCCGTACCCCCCTCACGTCCCTCCGTACGAACGTCGAGCTCCTCACCCGCAGCGAGGAGACCGGCCGCCCGATCCCCCCGGCGGACCGCAAGGCGCTGCTCGCCTCGGTGAAGGCGCAGATGACCGAACTGGCGTCCCTGATCGGTGACTTGCAGGAACTGTCCCGCTCGGAAGGGCAACGGGGTGAGCGCGTCCAGGTGGTCTCGCTCCAGGACACGGTCGAAGCGGCCCTGCGCCGAGCCCGCCTGCGCGGCCCGGAGTTGACGATCACGGCGGACGTACAGCCGTGGTTCGTGCAGTCGGAGCCCTCCGCGCTGGAACGCGCCGTGGTCAACATCCTCGACAACGCCGTGAAGTTCAGCCCCGAGGGCGGCACGGTCGAGGTGCAGCTGACCCGCGGTGTCCTCACGGTCCGCGACCACGGCCCCGGCATCCCCGCCGAGGAACTCCCGCACGTCTTCGACCGCTTCTGGCGTTCGCCGTCAGCGCGCGCCCTCCCCGGTTCCGGCCTGGGCCTGTCGATAGTCGCCCGCACGGTCCAGCAGGCCGGCGGCGAGGTGACCCTGGCGCACGCGCCGGGTGGCGGCACGGTGGCGACCGTACGCCTGCCGGGGGCGCCGACGGCTCCGCCGGAAGGCTCCGGCTCCCAGTAGGGGGTCCGAAAAAGTGTGACACTTCGGCGAGAAGCGTCACACTTTTTCGACCGCACCCTTGAGGTGAACGGGCGGCCTCAGTGGAAGCCGAGCATTCCGGGGGAGTCGATGTCGACAGTGACCACACCGGGCGGGTAAGCCTCTTCCCGGGTCGTCAAGAGGATCGACATGCCCGTGAACTCGGCTCGCGGCAGGGCGCAGTACAGGGCGTGACAGGTGTCCGGACCGCCGTACCCGTCGCGGATCATGGTGCCGACGGCGACCGAGGAGACCGTGGTCAGGTCGTCGACGACTACCGAGGAGAACGCGAGCACGCGGTCTCCGGCGCTCGCGTCCTCTGACTCCGCCTGCATGAGGCAGAGCGCCGGAATCCGAAGCAGATCGCCCGGAGTGTGGGCCATGTTCGCGGCGAGCAGGTTCAACGTCTTGTGCCCGTCCGCGAGAGCCCGGGTGGCACCGGTGTCGAGAATGATCACGCGGCCGTACCTCGCGCCCTACGGACCTTCTCGGCGGCGATCTTGTAAATGTTGCCGAGGATGTCAGGCGCCGCGTCGAACTCCTCGTCGCGGATGTCCAGGCCGATCACGTCGCGGACGACCTGCCGGTCGGCGGCAACCCTCTCGGCGACCTGCTCCGCCGTCGGCTGCGTGGCGGCCAAGTGCTCGACGAACTGCCCCAAGGTCATCCCGTGCTCCTTGGCGACCTGAGCGAGATGGTCCCGGGCCTTGCGGGAGACCTGAATGGTCGTGTTCTCTGCCATGGCTTCACCATAGCCCCGACACGGCACCCCGCTGCAGCCATGCACAGCCCCCTGCCTTACGCTCCTCCCCTGCTGACCGGGAGAGGGTCCATGCACGGGGACGGGGACGGGCGCGGAATCGGACGTGAGTACCACAGGTGGCGGAAGGCGTCCCGAGCGCGGATCGTCATCATGGCGGTCGTCATCGGGAACTGCCTGCTTCAGCTGACGCGGCCCGACCACATTCCGGTCCGGTACAAACTGCTCGCGCCGGCGGTGATCGCCGCGCTGCTCGTCTGGGCCGGTCTCGCCGCGCGACGAGGTCTCACCTCCGTGGGCGCCGACGGCGTCACCGTCCGCGGTGCCTTCCGCGTTCGCAGACGGGCCTGGCACGACATCTACGATCTGCGCGCCGAGGAACGACCGAAGCAGGGCCGCGCGGACAACCGATGGTTGACCTGGCTCTACGACAACGACGGCCGCAGGTTCCTCCTCCCCAACGTCGACGACTGGCAACTCCCGGACCTGCGGGCCGAGATCGACGAACTGCGTGCCCTCGCCGCCGCCCACCACGGCAAGGTCTGGGAACCGCGACCCGAGGTCGAGGCCCGGATCAGAGTGCGCGCGGGACATCGCAAGGCACAGGAACGCGCGATCATCTGGGCTCTGCTCGCCTTCTTCGCCGGCGGCATCTGTCTCGTGTGGGAGGTGACCACCGACGGCGAACCTCACCCCTTCCTCCTGCTCCTCTGCGCTCCCCTCGCCGCCTACGCCCTCCTCCTCCCGTTCTTCCGCCGGCTCGCGTCCCGAGCCCCAGCCCACACATAGCCCCCTGCCAGCCCCGCCACAGCCCCCCGTCACACCGTGTTCGAATGGCGCTGGCGCGGAAGATCCTGCTGGCCGACGACGACGCGGACGTACGCGAAGGGCTCGGCCGGGTGCTCAGATTCGAGGGGTACGAGACCGTCCTCGCGGGAGACGGGCGTACCGTCATCGATCTCCTCGGGGTACCCGACGACGCCGCCGCGCCCGACCTCGTGCTGATGGACGTCACCATGCCGGAGCTGGACGGGCTCGCCGCCACGCGCCGCATCCGCGCCTCGGGGTCCACCGTGCCGATCCTGATGCTCACCGGCAGGACCGCCGTCGGCGACCGTATCGTCGCCCTCGACAACGGCGCCGACGACTACCTCAGCAAGCCGTTCGCGGTGGACGAACTCCTCGCGCGGGTACGGGCGTTGCTGCGCCGCAGCACCCGCGAGGAGGTCTGCGGCAGTCCCCCGGCCGAGCTCGAACAGCTCGCCTTCCATGATCTCGTCCTGGAGCCGCGCACCCGTACCGTCACCCGCGGCGGCCGGCCGCTCGAACTGACCCGGACCGAATTCCTGTTGCTGGAGTACCTGTTGAGGCATCCGGCGACCGTGCTCACCCGGTCCCGGATCCACCGGCACGTGTGGGGCTTCGACTTCGAGCCCGCGTCCAACACCCTCGACGTCTACGTCATGTATCTGCGCCGGAAACTGGAGAGCCGCGGCGAACCGCGGCTCATCCACACCGTGCGGGGGCTCGGGTACACCCTCCGGGCAACACCCGCCGGTTGACGACTACTTGAGCGGCAGCCTCAGGATCATCGTCTCGTCGGAGGCCGGTGCCTGCGGCGTGGCAGGACGCAGGATCATCGTGTCCTCCGCACGGTGCCGTCCCGTTCCCGTTCCCGTGATCGCCATCTCGGGCAGCGGACCCGCAAGTCGCGCGTACGCTCCGCCCCTTGCCACCAGCTCCGCGTGCGTGCCCGTCTCCACCAGGCGCCCGCCCTCCACGACCAGGATGCGGTCGGCGTCGGGGGCGAGGCTCAGATCGTGGGTGATCATGATGGTCGTACGGCCGGACATCAGGCGGCGGAGGGGCTGGATCACCTGGCGGGCGGCCACCGAGTCGAGGCCGGCCGTCGGTTCGTCCAGGACCAGGACCGGTGCCTGGCGCAGCATCGCCCGCGCGATCGCGATCCGTTGCAGCTGGCCGCCGGAGAGTGCCGCCGTGCCGGGGGCGATCTCGGTGTCGTAGGACTCGGGCAGTGCGGTGATGAAGTCGTGCGCCGCCGCCGCGCGTGCCGCCCGCTCGATCTCCTCGTCGCTCGCGCCCGGCCGGCCGCACTCGATGTTCTCGCGGATCGTGCCGTTCAGGATCAGGGTCTGCTGGGGCAGCAACGCCACGTTCTCGCGCAGGAATTCGAGCGGTACGTCACGGAGGGGGACGCCGTCCAGGCAGATCACGCCCTCGGAGGGGTCGTAGAAACGGGTCAGCAGTTTCGACAGGGTCGACTTGCCCGCGCCGCTCTCACCCGTGACGATGACCAGCTCGCCGGGGTCCGCGCGGAAGGTGACGTTGTCGACCGTGTCGCGGGCCGCGCCGGGGTAGCGGAAGGTCACGCCGTGGAAGCTGACCCAGCCGTGGACGGGCCAGGCGGGGACGGGTTCGCGGGGGTCGCCGACGGACGGGGTGGCGTCCAGGATCTCGTTGATACGGGCGGCGCCCGCCGTGGCGGCGGTGAGGGTGAGGCCGAGCTGGCCGAGGTTGCGGACCGGGGGGTAGAGGTAGCCGATGAAGGCGGCGAAGGCGAGGAGCGCGCCGAGGGTCATGCGGTCGGCGGAGATCTCCCACACGCCGAGGCCGATGACGGCCAGTACGCAGAGGGTTTCCACGACCTCGACGAACTGCTCGTACATCTCGCTGAGGCGGGCGCCGCGGACGGACGCCTTCATCCAGGCGCGGGCCTCGACGTCGAGGCGCTTCTCCTCGTCACGGCGGCGGTTGTACGCCTGGGTCAACACGACGTTGCCGAGGGACTCCTCGACCACCGAGGTGATCGCGCCGTCCGCGACCCGCTCGTCCTTCGAGGCCTGCTTGATGCGGCCGGAGAAGCGGCGGGCGGCGAGCAGGAACAAGGGGGCCAGGACGAACGTGGCCAGGGCCAGGTCCCAGCGGAGGTAGAGGGCCGCGCAGGCGTAGAAGACCGCGGAGAACGCGGCCGAGATGGTGCCGACCACGCCGGACACGACCATCTGCTCGATGGCCTCGACGTCTCCGGTGAGGCGTTCGACCAGGTCGCCCCGGCGGTGCTTCTGGAAGAAGTGGGGTGGGAGGTCCTGGACGTGCCGGAAGACGTTCGCGCGCAGGCGCAGGACGAAGCGTTCGGCGGTCCAGGTGGCGAGGGAGTTGCCGAAGTAGCCGACGAGCGCGCCGAGTACGGCGACACCGAGCCAGGCCGCGGCCGGGCTCCAGAACTCGGACAGCGAACCGGCCTTGAGGGCGTTGTCGGTGAGTTCCGCGAAGAGCAGGATCGCGGCGGTCTCGGCGAGCGCCGACACGACGACGCACGTGATGATCACCGCGAGCCACTTGCGGTCACCGCGGGTCAGCGGCCAGAAACGGCGGAAGGCCTCACGGGCTTCCCTCATGGTCAACAACTCCCCTCAATACATGGGCTGGACATGGCCGAGGCGGGGCCACCGGAGCGAGCCCGCTCGCTAACCGGTGACCCCGCCTCACTGGGTACTGGCTCAGCCCTTGTGGCCGACGGGGCGCTTCGGCGCGGGCTTCTTGGGCGCGGGCTTCTTCGGGGCCGGGGCGGGCTTGCGGTGCTTCTTGACGGGGACGATCTTGTGGAAGCTCATGGTGGGTTCCCTCTCTGGGAGTTCGGCTCTGCGGCCGGGTGGGGGGTGCTGCGGGTCTTCTTCTGCGGCTCGCGGGACTGCTTACTTGTGCCCGACCGGACGCTTCGGCGCCGGCTTCTTCGGCGCGGGCTTCTTGGGAGCCGGGGCGGGCTTGCGGTGCTTCTTGACCGGGACGATCTTGTGGAAGCTCATGACGTGTTCCCTCTCTGGTACGGCTGTCGCGGTGTCTGCTGCGGTTCTGCAACAGTTCCTCTACCGATCTGCTGCAACTGCCTTTGAATTACGCCTGTAAATTCTTTGTCAGCCCTTGTCGGCGACCGGGCGACGCTTCGGGGCGGGCTTCTTCGGCGCGGCCTTCTTGGCTCCCGGAGCGGGCTTGCAGGACTTCTTGATGGGGTGAATCTTGTTGAAACTCATGATTAATTCCCTCCCTGTTACGACTTCTTATGTGCTGTTTACTTGTGACCGACCGGGCGGCGCTTGGGGGCCGGAGCAGGCTTCTTCGGGGCCTTCTTGGGGGCCGGGGCGGGCTTGTGGTGCTTCTTCACCGGGGCGATCTTGTGGAAGCTCATCGTGCTCTCCTTCGTCTTCTGTCGTTTGCGCCGTTCGCTTTCGACATGGAAAACACTACTGGACTTCCAGCGCAGAAAAAGCGATTTTCGCTTAGACCTTCCTGAGTGATTGCTATGGATGATTCTTATGGAATTCGCGGAACTGAACCCGCCCTTACACAGAATTTAGAACGGGAAAACGGAAGGGGGCCCGGCGCCGACCTGCGGCACCGGGCCCCCGAGGGGTCGGCTGTCACTGCACGACAGTGATCCGGTTCGCGGCCGGAGGCGTGAGCGGGCTCGCCGCCGACGAGTGGGCCGTCAGGTACTGCGCCAGCGCGCTCAGATCGTCCGTGCCGACCAGGTCACCGGTGCCCTGCCCCAGCGTCGTGAAGCCGTCACCGCCGCCCGCGAGGAAGCTGTTCGTCGCGACGCGGTAGGTGGCGGCCGGGTCGATCGCCGCGCCGTTCAGGCGGATCGAGTCCGTGACCACGCGGTCCGCGCCCGTCTTCGTCAGGTCCAGCGTGTACGTCAGCCCGGACGACACCTGGAGCACCTTCGGCGCCGCCGTGTTCGTGCCGCTCACCTGCTCCTTGAGCGCCTGGACCACCTGGGCGCCGGTGAAGTCCTGGAGGTTCACCGTGTTCGCGAACGGCTGCACCGTGAAGCCCTCGGCGTACGTCACCACGCCGTCGCCCTCCGCGCCCTTGGCCGCGTAGGTCAGGCCCGCCCGCACCCCGCCCGGGTTCATCAGCGCGAGGTCGGTCTCCGGGTCCAGCTCCTTGCCGTAGGCGAGCTGGGCGTCGGCGATCAGGTCGCCCATCGGGGACTCGGTGCCGGTGTTGTTGACGTCGGCGGAGATGTAGCCGATCGCGCGGTTGCCGATGGGGGCGGCGAGGGTGTTCCACTTGCTGATCAGCGAGGTCATGTCGGCGGCCTTGGGCACGGTCCGGGTGACCACGTGGTTCGCGGACTTGACCGTCGTACGCGCGATGTCGCCGGTCCAGCGGTCGTACGTCAGCGTGGTGTCCGTGTAGAGGCGGCCGAAGGAGGCGGCCGAAGTGACCATACGGGGCTTGCCACTTGGGTCGTTGATCGTGCAGACGTAGGCGTTGTGGGTGTGACCGGTGACGAGGGCGTCGACGGCCGGGGTGACGTTCTTCGCGATGTCGACGATCGGGCCGGAGATGCCGGAGCCGCCGCCGGACGCGTCACAGTCGTAGTTGTAGGACGCGGAGGCCGGGAAGCCGCCCTCGTGGATCAGCGCGACGATCGACTTGACGCCCTGCTTCTGCAGCTCCTTGGCGTACTTGTTGATCGTCTCGACCTCGTCCTTGAACTGCAGGCCCTTGACGCCGTCCGCGGAGACGATGCCCGGGGTGCCCTCCAGCGTGACGCCGATGAAGCCGACCTTGACGCCGTTCTTCTTCCACACCCAGTACGGCTTGAGGATCGGCTTCTTCGTCTTCTCGTCGAGGACGTTGGCCGCGAGGTAGGGGAAGTCGGCGCCCTCGAACTTCTTGTCCGTGTAGCAGCCCTCGGTGGGGTGACAGCCGCCGTTCTGGAGGCGGGCCAGCTCCTTGGCGCCCTCGTCGAACTCGTGGTTGCCGACCGAAGTGACGTCCAGGTCAAGCTTGTTGAGGGCCTCGATGGTCGGCTCGTCGTGGAACAGACCCGAGATCAGCGGGGAGGCGCCGACCATGTCGCCGCCGGCCGCGGTGATCGAGTACGGGTTGTTCTTGCGGGCCTCGCGCAGATGCGTCGCGAGGTACTCGACACCGCCCGCGTCGATCGTCTTCGTCGTGCCGTCCGCCTGGAGTTCGGTGACCCGGCCGGAGGAACCGGACGGCGGCTCCAGGTTGCCGTGCAGGTCGTTGAAGGACAGCAGCTGCACGTCCTGGTAGCGGCTGGGCTTGTGCCCATAACCGCCGCTCGGGTTTCCGTGCGCGTCGGCGGGCAGTGCGGCGACCAGCGCACCCGCCGTGGCCAGGCTCGCGGCGGCGGCGAGCAGGCCTGCGACACGGCGTCTGCGCGGGCGGTACGGCTGGGAAGTGGCTGGCATGAGCCCCCCTGTGAGTCGGCTGAGATGGCACCACGTTCCGGCGCAGCCTAGAGTCAACGCGCGTAGCGTGACAGGGGGTTCTTGGTTACATCCTGGTTTCTTCTTTGCCGCCACTTTGCTGGTACGTCCGCTTACCCTGAGGCCATGACCAGCGACGACACCGCACGGCCCGCGCCCATCTCCCGCTCCATCGAGACCTACGACGCGCTCTCCCCGGACCAGGCCGGGGCCGTCCTCGCGCTGATCTCCGAGGCGGCCAGGACCGACGGGCAGCCCGCGGTGTCCGAGCAGGGGCGGCTGCAGTTGCGCGGCGGCGCGCGGCCCGGGGTCTCGCATCTGCTGCTGACCCTGGGCGAAGAGCTCGTCGGCTACGGGCAGTTGGAGGACACCGACCCGGTGGAGGCGCCGGCCGCCGAACTCCTCGTCCACCCCGCGCACCGGGGGCACGGACACGGGCGGGA
>NZ_JAWOAI010000335.1:0-11120 GCF_033194735.1 Streptomyces sp. W16 | reverse complement strand
GTTCGATGCCGTCGTCGGCAACTTCGTCCTCAACCACGTCGGCCGTCCCCGCGCCGTCCTCGCCGAACTGCGCCGCGTGCTGAAGCCGGGTGGACGGGTCGCGCTGACCACCTGGGGCGCTCGGCGCGGTGCCGGGCAGGAGCTGTTCGGGCGGGCCTTCGCGGCGGCGGAGGCCGTGGTGCCACCGGACCTGCCGCGGCTCGATCCCGCCGAGGACTTCGTGCGTACGGCGGACGGGTTCGCGGAGCTGCTCCGCGAGGCCGGCTTCGCGGACGCGCGGGCCGTCGGGCTGGAGTGGGACCACCGCACCACCGTGGACGAGTGGTGGAGCGGACCCGAGGCAGGTGTCGCCACCGCCGGGCTCGTCGTCACCTCGCAGGAGCCGGGGACGGTCGTACGGATCAGGCAGGAGTACGAACGGCTGGCCGGTGAATTCGCCGTCGGGGAACACGAGTCGGCCCTGCCGCACATCGCCTTGCTGGCGTGCGGCAGGGCCTGAGTCGCGGGTCTCAGTTGCCGGAGACCGTGACCTTCTGGTCGTTGTTCAGCTCGTTCACCAGGGTCTTGACCTTGGCCTTGTCCCAGACGAGGTTGCCGCCGACCGAGCCCGAGAGGGGCATGTTCATCGAGGTGCCGTCGCCGCCGCTGACGCCCTTCATCGCCCAGAACATGGACGCCAGGTCCCAGAGCGACATGTCCTTGTCGACGGACAGGGAGTCCAGGCCGGCGCCGAGCGTCGGGTAGAGCTTGAAGGGGTTCAGGAGGGTGCCCGGGGTCGCCACCTGGTGGGCCAGGGCGGACAGGAACTTCTGCTGGTTCTTCGTGCGCTGCAGGTCCGACGCGGCGAACGCGTGCCGGGTACGGACGAAGGCCAGCGCCTCCTCGCCGTTCAGCGTCTGCTTGCCCGCCTTGAAGTTGGCGCCCGAGTACGAGTCCTTGAAGCCCTTGTCGATGTCGATGGTGACTCCGCCGACCGCGTCCACGATGTCCGCGAACCCGTTGAAGCCGATCTCGACGTAGTGGTCGATGTGCAGGCCCATGTTGTACTCGACGGTCCGGACGAGCAGCGTCGGCCCGTCCTCCGCGTACGCCGCGTTGAGCTTCGTCTGCCGGCCCGTGTTCTGGTACGTCTTGCCGGACGTGGAGCCCACGTACGACGGGATCGTGACGTTCGAGTCGCGCGGCAGCGAGATCAGCGTGTCGCCGCTGTCGCCCACGTGCAGGATCATCATCGAGTCCGTGCGCTTGCCCGCGGCGGAACCGGTGTGCAGCTTCTTCTTCTCGGCGGCGGTCAGCCCCTCGCGGCTGTCGGACCCGACGATCAGGTAGTTCGTGCCGTCGCCGCCCGCCGGCCGGTCGATCACCTTCGACAGGTCGACGTCGCGGTTCAGCTTGGAGTCGGCCCAGAAGTAGGTGCCGATGGTGGTCGCGACCAGCACGGTGACCACGGTGATCGCGGTCCACTTGATACGACGCCGCCAGTTCGGCGCGCGCCGCGGACCCCGCCCGCCGTCCGGCCCCTCGGGTCCGCCCGGGCCACCGCCGCCGTAGACCTGGCCGGTGTTGTAGCCGTCGTAGCCGTTGTTGTCGTAGCCGCCCTGGCCGTAGCCGTTCTGGCCCTCGTCGTAGCCCTGGCCGTTTGTGTACGACGGCTGCGGCGGGACTCCGGCGCCGTACGGCGGGGCCTGCGGGCCGCGTCGTACCTGGCGCATCACGCGTGCGCTCTCCGGCTGTGCGTTCGCGCCACCGCGTCCGTACTCGTCGCCGCGGTTGCCGCCGGACCATCCCTCGGGCCAATCGTTCATGGGGCCCAGTGTGCAGGTAGCGGCTATGTCGTTTACAAGGGTCGTAGGAAAATCAGGGCACTGCTGTTGCGAAGCCAACACAAAGTCCGCAGATGTCCACCCCGGCATAGGGTGGCGTCCATGACAGACCTGCCGGGCAAGCCGACGTCCGCCTCCCGGACCACCCTCAGCCACATCATGACCAACGCCGACACGAACCTGCTGGGGACCGTGCACGGCGGTGTGATCATGAAGCTGGTCGACGACGCGGCGGGCGCCGTCGCCGGGCGGCACAGCGGCGGACCGGCCGTCACCGCGTCCATGGACGAGATGGCGTTCCTGGAGCCGGTCCGGGTCGGTGACCTCGTCCATGTGAAGGCGCAGGTCAACTGGACCGGCCGGACCTCGATGGAGGTCGGCGTGCGGGTCCTGGCCGAGCGGTGGAACGAGTCGACCCCGGCCACCCAGGTCGGCTCTGCCTATCTGGTCTTCGCCGCCGTAGACGCCGACGGCAAGCCCCGGGCCGTGCCGCCGGTGATCCCGGAGACCGAGCGCGACGAGCGCCGCTGCCAGGAGGCCCAGATCCGCCGCACCCACCGGCTGTCCCGCCGCCGCGCCATCATGGAACTGCGCGAGAGGCGGGCCGCGGAGGGCCTCGACGACTGAGGCACCGGTGTCCGCTCTGTTACGAACACCCCACCTCGTCCCCGGTCACCACCCCGAACTCGCCCTGCTGCACATCCGCCGCCCGTACTCGCGTGACCTGCTTGAAGTCGCTCCCGGCGATCACCTTCAGCAGCGGCCCCTGCCCCTTCACCGCCCGCAGCTCGCTCCCGGGCAGCGCCGCGGCGAGGGACTTCGCGGACCGGTCCCAGCGGGGGTCGTAGACGACGACCGTCCGTCGTACGGCGTGGTCCGCCGCGCTCACCGGCTGGTGCGTCGTACGGAAGCCGGTCGCCGCCAGTGCCGCGTCGACGCGCTTGCCCAGCCCGCCCGTCGCCGTGCCGTTCTCCACCTGGACCCGGATCTGCTGCGGGGCCACGTCCACCTTCACGGCATTGGCGCGCGGCGTCCGGTGCACGGTGAGCGGCTTGTCGTCGCGCAGGGCCTCGAAGAGCTTGGCCGCCTTCGGCTCGTCCCACTTCAGGGTGGAGCCGATGCCCTTCACGACGTATCCCATCTGCCCGATGGGCACGGTGGTGAACTCGGAGGAGGACGGCGAGAAGGTGCGCATGGCCCGGCCGAGGTCGAGGAGTTCGTCGGTGCCGAAGCCCTTGTCCGCGCGGACCGAGCCGAGCACGGCCCGCGTCACGTCGCGGAACTTCAGCGGGTTCAGCAGCACCCCGGAGGAGGTGGCCTGGTCGATCAGCGCCGCCAGGAAACGCTGCTGGCGCTTCATCCGGCCGAGGTCGGAGGCGCCGTCGACGTGCCGGGAGCGGACGTACTGGAGGGCCTGACCGCCCATCAGGGTGTGGGTGCCGGCGGGAAGATCGAGACCCGTGTACGAGTCCTTCAGGGGTTCGGCGGTGCAGATCTTCACCCCGCCCAGGACGTCGACCGTCTTCATGAAGCTGGTGAAGTCGACCTCCAGGTAGTGGTCGATCTTCACGTGGGTCATCGACTCGACGGTCCGGACGGTGAGGTTGGGGCCGCCCTCCGCGTACGCCGCGTTGATCTTGATGGGGTGCGGTCCGTGCCGTTCGCCGGTGGTCTGGTCGGTGTGCGGGGGCGTCTCGGCGTAGGAGTCGCGCGGGATGCTGACCACGCTGGCGCGCTCCCGGTCCTCCGAGATGTGCACGATCATGATGGTGTCGGTGCAGTGGCAGGGGGCGCCGCCCAGGTGGTACTGGCGCCGCTCCGCCTCGGTGATCCTGTCGCGCCCGTCGGTGCCGACCAGCAGGACGTTCATGCCGTGGCCCGCCCGCGGCCGGTTCTTCATGTCCTTGAAGGGGTCGACGCGGGCGATGTCCGCGTCGAGGCTGCTGACCACCGCGTGCCCGATCCCGGCGGCGGCGAGCACCACCACGGACAGCGTCGTCGCCGCCCGCATGGCCCAGCGCGGCTTCTTCGGCCGTACGGGGGGCCGTGGGCGGCGCTGTGGGGGACGGGCGGCGGGGGAGCGGCGGGGCGGCGTGGGCATGGGGGACACCTCCGCGAGGGCCGTACGTGGGATCTTGAGCACCGTAGGCCCATACGATCTGATACCACCGCAGCCGCCCGGGCGGGGCGCGTCCGTGTCCCCCGTTCGCGGTAACGTGAGCCCCCTATGAACGCCAAGCCCGACGTGCGACTCCCCGCCGTTTCTGTGATCATGCCCGTCCTCGACGAGGAGCGGCATCTGCGCGGAGCCGTCCAAGCGATCCTCGCGCAGGAGTACGCCGGCGAGATGGAGGTCGTGCTCGCCCTCGGTCCCTCGAAGGACCGCACGGACGAGATCGCGGCCGAGCTCGTAGCCGAAACTGCATCTTTTAAAAGCAAGCGTGTGCACACCGTCCCGAACCCGGCCGGCCGCACGCCCGCCGCCCTCAACGCCGCGATCAAGGCCTCCCGCCACCCGATCGTCGTCCGCGTCGACGGCCACGGCATGCTCTCGCCGAACTACATCGCCACCGCCGTACGGCTCCTGGAGGAGACCGGCGCGCAGAACGTCGGCGGCATCATGCACGCCGAGGGCGAGAACGCCTGGGAGGACGCGGTCGCCGCCGCGATGACCTCGAAGATCGGCGTCGGCAACGCGGCCTTCCACACGGGCGGCGAGGCCGGATCAGCCGACACGGTCTATCTCGGGGTGTTCCGGCGTGAGGCGCTGGAGCAACAGGGCGGCTACAACGAGGAGTTCATCCGCGCCCAGGACTGGGAGCTGAACTTCCGCATCCGCGAGGCGGGCGGCCTGATCTGGTTCTCGCCCGAGCTGCGGGTCTCGTACCGCCCGAGGCCGAGCGTGAAGGCGCTGGCCAAGCAGTACAAGGACTACGGCCGCTGGCGGCACGTCGTCGCCCGCTACCACGAGGGCTCCATCAACCTGCGCTACCTCGCCCCGCCGACCGCCGTGTGCGCGATCGCGGCGGGCATCGTGGTCGGCGCGGCACTGACGCCCTGGGGTTTCCTGATCCCCGGCGGCTACCTCGCGGCGATCGCGCTCGGCTCACTCCCGGCGGGCAGGGGACTCTCGCTGAAGGCCCGGCTGCAGATCCCCGTCGCCCTCGCCACCATGCACATGTCCTGGGGCTACGGCTTCCTCACCAGCCCCAAGTCCCTTGCGCGCCGGGTCATCGCGTCCCGGCGGCCCGCGGTGCTCAGCCCGTCCAACAGCTGAGCACCGCCGTAGCGACGGCCCGGACCGCTACCAGACGTAGTTCGGGTCGACCTTCATGCACGCCGAGGTGTCCGAACCGTTGAGCACGTCGGCCGACGTCGGGGTCGTGTCGTCCTCGGCCGGTGCCTTGTACTTGGTGCCGGTGCTCCAGTCCGCGCCGACGACCAGGGTGACCCCGGAGACGCTCGTCGACTTCTTCACCGCGCTCGTCGGGACACCGAGCGCCTTGGCGACCCGCTGGGCGTCGCCCTCCAGGTCGGCGCTCGGATAGCGGACGACCGTCGTGGCCTCGCTGAGAATCGCCGACGAGTCCGCCACCGCCTCCTTGAAGCCCTTGCCGACGAGGAGCCCGGCCACCGCGGTCGCCCGCCCCCGTACCGCGCCCGTGGTGTCGGTGCGGGTGCCGTTCTCCACCTGTACGGCGATCTTGTCGTCGGCGGCGGCCGGATCGGTGGACGCCTTCACCGCGGTCGTCGTCTTCTTCTTGTCCTTGCCGTCCAGCGCGATGTCCTCACGGACCAGCCGGAACAGCTGCGCCGCGTCGGTCGGCCTGGGCACCACCCGGCCGCTGCTGCCCGAGTACTCCCACGGCATCGTCGTCATGGTGATCCGGCCGGTCGGAACCTTCTTCAGTTCCTTGCTCAGGTCGTAGAGCTTGGCGACGGTTCCCAGACCGTTGTCGACCGTGATCGCCTTCGTCGCCGTCTCGGCGAGGCTGCGCAGTTTGGCCGGGTTGCTCAGCGTGGCGTTCTCGCGCAGCTGGCGGACCATCGAGTTCATGTACTGGTGCTGCGCCTTGGTGCGGGCGATGTCGGTGTCGTCCTCGAAGCCGTAGCGGGTCCGCAGCCACTGCAGGGCCTGCTTGCCCTTGACCGACGTGGTGCCCGCCTTCAGCTTCAGACCGGAGCCCTTGCCCGAGGACGTGTGCGAGTAGATGTTGGCCTTCACACAGACCGGCACCCCGCCGATCGCGTCCGCCATCGACACCACACCCGCGAAGTCGACCATCATGAAGTGGTCGATGTGGATGTCCGTCAGTTTCTCCCAGGTCGCCACCGTGCAGCCGGGGCCGCCGCGGCCCAGCGAGTCGTTCGTGATGACGTTCGTCTCGGCCGCGTACTTCTTGCCGGTGTCCGGGTCCGTGCACTTGGGGATGTCCACCAAGGTGTCGCGCGGCATGCTCACGACCGACATGTTGGAGCGGTCCGCCGAGACGTGCAGCAGCATCTGGACGTCGGCCCGCGCCGGGGTACCGAAGGTGTCCTTCGCGCCGCCGAGCTTCTGGTTCTCCGCGGAGTCCCGCGCGTCCGAACCGATCAGCAGGATGTTCAGCGGGGTCTGCCCGGCCGCGTTAGCCTTGGACGCCGCCGCCCTGTCCTTCTCGTCCCCGATGTTCAGGGGGTCTTTCTTTATGTTGTTGTTGAGGTGCTGGTAGTACAGGTATCCGGCGCCGGCCGTCCCGAGTATGACCACCGCGAGGACGGTCGCCGACCAGCGCAGAGCCCGGCGTCTACGGCCCTTGCGGTGGCTCCCGTCCGCGTCCGCCGGTCTCTTCCCGTCCACCGGCGTGAGCGACATCGTGTCCTCAATCGCCGGTCCCTCCCCACGCACGCTGCTCTGAGTCAAGTCCCCACCCCTCCCACGCCGCGCCCTGACACACGGGTCCGCCCCGCGCCCTGTTAGACGCGGAACGGACCCGTGTGGTCACTTACTTGGCGCACTCAACCTTGTCCGCCGTGGACTTCTGGACCCCCTCCGGCGTCGACCCCGCGGTCGAGGTGAGCGGGACGCCGGCTCCCTTGAAGTCCTTGCCCAGGGTCAGCGTCATCGCCGGCAGCCCCTGGGAGTTCTTCACACTCTTGCCCGGCTTCATCGCGGACCCCGAGAGGCCCATGATGGCGGCGAGCCTGCGAGCCTGGTCCGCCTGGTCGGGTGCGTACTCAAGGGTCGTCTTCGCAAGCGCCGCCGGAGCGTTGCCCGCGTTCTCGGACTTGAGCACTCCCTCATCATTCTGCAGCCACGTAAGAGTTTCCTGTGCGCTGCCGGCGTCGGCCCCTCCGTTGAGGATCCGCACCCGCACCGCGGAGGCGGCGGACTTGGTGCCCTTGAGCCGGGCGGCCACGGCGGCCTTCTCCTTCGCGGCCTTCTGCTTGACCGCGGTGAAGGAGGTGTCGCTCTTGATCAGGGAGAAGACCTGCGGGGCGGTCGTGTTGTTGAGGACGACCGTCACCGGGGTCTTCTCCGCCGGGTTGTCGACGACCGGCACGGTGGTGAAGGTCAGGTTCTTCGGGTTGAGCTTGCCCAGCTCCAGACCGAGGTCCTTCAGCTTGCCGATGGTGTCGAGGTTGTCGTCGACGGTCAGCGCCTTGGTGCCGGCCTCCGCAAGCTTCACCATCTTCGAGGGGCTGGTGAGCGTGGAGTTGGACTTCAGTTTCCGCATCAGCGCGCTCAGGAACTGCTGCTGCAGCGTGATCCGGCTCAGGTCACCGCCGAAGCCCACCGAGTGCCGGGTCCGCACGAAGGCCAGCGCCTGCTCGCCCGAGAGATTGTGCGTGCCCTTGGACAGCTTCAGATGCGAGTCGGAGTCGTCGATGTTCTTCGCCAGACAGACCTCGACCCCGCCGACCGCGTCCGTCAGCGTCTTCACGGCGTTGAAGTCGGCCACCATGAAGTCGTCGGGTTGGATCCCGGTCAGCTCGGTGACCGTCCGCACGGTGCAGCTGGGCGTACGGCCGCTCTGGCCGAGGCTGGTGTTGAAGCGGACGCTCGTCGAGCCCGGGATGACCTTCGAGGTGCCGTCCGACTGGGTCGTAGGACAGTCCGGGACGTCGGTGATCAGGTCACGGGGGATGCTGAGCGCGGTCGCGTTCGAGCGGTCCTTGGACACGTGCAGCAGGATCGTGGTGTCCGCGTGGCCGACGCTGCCGGCGTCGCCGTAGCCCTCGTTGCCCGCGCCGGTGCGCTTGTCGGTGCCGATCACCAGCAGGTTGATGGCCTTGCCCTTGCTGAAGCCACCGGTGCTCGCGCCGTCGTCGGAGGCGGTCGTGATGTTGTCGTTGAGGTGCTTGATGTAGAGGTAGCCGCCCCCGGCGACGGCGACCAGCACGAAGGCCAGACTCCCGCCGGTCCACATCAGGATCTTCTTGCCCTTGGCCTTCTTCTTCACCGGCCGGCGACCGCGCCGGGCCGGTGGCTCCTCGGGTGCGCCCCGCCGTCTGCGCGGCGCCGGCACCTCAGGCCCGGGGGTCCTCGGGACCGTCTCCCGCTCCGGCGCCGCCACGCTGCGGTTCTGCGCGGTGGCTCTACGGGGCCCCGGCACCGCTGACTGCGGTGTGGAAGGAGTCAGTCGCAGTTCGTATTCGCCAGTGTTCGGATTGAGTACCCACTGGTCTGCGGGGTCGATGTCGTCCGCCCGCCCACGGCCTTGCGCGTCCACGGTTTACCGAATCCTCCGTCGGGGCCACGCGGCGCCTTCCCCCTTCAGGCGCTCGGGTCTCGTTCATCCGGTGCGCGAGCACACCGGATCGCTCACACTATCCGGCCAGTTGAGCGTGAAGTGACGACGGTGACAAATTCCACGTCCCTACAACCGGTCAATCCGCCCTATTTTTCGGAACAGAAGTTCGTCGACTTGGTGCGCGCTTTACCCGCACCCGTCCTCGGCGGCGGTGTTCCCGCGAAACGTCGGCGCCGGCGTGGCCCCGCCAACTGGCGCCGCATTACTGCCGTTTGTCCCTGAATCCAGCGGAACTTCCTTCGTCACCGCCACGGTTGCGTCCGCCCGCAGTCGAGCGAACAGCTTTTCGGCCTCGGGCTCCACGAGTTGGTCGCGATTCGCGTTGTAGATGTACGACTCCCGTGGAACGGTGAGGAATTGCACATGTTCGGTGGGGATGTTCCGCAAGCCGCGCACCAGTTCGTACAAACCGCGCAGACTGGCCAGATCCGGATCAGTGGTCAGCGACGAAGTCGCCGCGTCCAGCACGGGATACAACTTCGCCGGATTGAACAGCACGTCGTCGCTCTGCACCTTGTTGACCAGCGCGCCCAGGAACCCCTGCTGACGGTCCATCCGGTCGGTGTCACTGCCGTCCCCCAGCGACTTCCGCGCCCGCACATACCCCAGCGCCTGCTCCCCGTCGAGCGTGACCCGCCCCGCGGGCAGCCTCAACTTGGCGGCCTTGTCACGAATGGGAGCCTTCAGACAGACCTGCACCCCATCAACAGCATCGACCATGTCCTTGAACCCGTGAAAATCCACCACCATGTGATGGTCGATCCGCACGTTCGTCAGCTTCTCCACGGTCCGGATCGTGCACCCCGAACCCCCCACCTGGAACGCGTGGTTGAACATCGCGAACATCGGCTCGGTCCGCGTCCCGTCCGGCCGCAGACACCCCGGCACGTCCACCATCAGGTCCCGCGGCAACGACACGGCGGTGGCGCTGCGCCGGTCGGCCGCCAGATGCAACAGGATCGTCGTGTCCGACCGCTCGGTCCCCGAGTCCCGCCCGTACTCCGCGTTCCCGTCCCCGGACCGCGAGTCGGACCCGATGAGCAGGATGTTCTGCGCCCCCTTGACCAGCGCGGTGGGCCGCTCCTTCTCGTACCGGGCGAGCTCGGCCGCGGCGGCGTTGTCCGGCGTGATGTTCCCGTCGAGCTTCGCGTAGACGGCCCACCCGGCCCCGACGGCCCCCACGACGACCACACCGACCCCGAGACCCACCCCACGCACCCACCGCCGACGCCGCCGCCGCACGAGCCCCGCCCCGGACGCGGAAGCCCCCGCACCCGGCCCGAGAACCCCTCCTGCGGTGTCGTCGAACACGTGCGGTTCCACCCCTCATGGCCGTCGGTTCTGCTTCTACGACCATGGCGTGGATGGGGGTGGGGAGGCGGGCGGTAGGGGGCCATCCGGGTGACTGTTGCTTCCGGGCGACTGGTGCTTTTAGGGGCGCGGGGAACTGCGCGACCAGCCCCAACGCGCCTGCACCCGCCAAACAACCCCCGCCGCCCCCCCCTCAGTAGCGCGTAACAGTCACCCGCTCACTCTCAACCCGCTTCGCCAAAGACTCCTCACCCAGCTGATCAAGATTCCGGCACAACACCACGGACCCTCCAGCGGCGAGCGGCCCGTACAACCCCGCGCTCAACCCGTCCCACGAGTCGTACGGCAGCCCCGACAACACCCGGGCCCCCGCATTCCCGTCGGCCCGGGCCCGCTCGACGACCTGCGCTCCGGTCAGCTCCACCCCACCCACGACCAGCGCGGGCTCCTCAGGATCCACCGGCGAGAACGCCACGAACCGATCCCCCTGACCCGGCACCTCAACGGCATAGTCGACGAACCCGACCGGCGTCTGCGGAAACCGCCCCCCAAGCGGCCGCAAGGCAAGAGCAACCCGCTCCCCGCCACACGCCCGCGCCGCTTCCAGGGACTCCGGCCCACTGACAACCACGTCGGCCCCGGAGGGATCCCCACCCACGTCCGCGACGACTCCCACCGACGAACACGCCAGCAACCACACCGCCGTCTGCCAGTGCGCCGGCAAGAGCAACACGACCCGATCACCGGGCCCCGCGCCAAGATCCCCCTGAAGCAGATTCGCGGTCTTGGCCACCCAATTGGCGAAGGTGGCCACGGACAATTCGACACGTTCCCCCGTGGCGTCGTCGTAGAAGGTCACCAGGGGGCGGCCGGGATCCGCGGCGAGCGCGGAACGCAGCAGGTCGGCAGGGGTGCGATCGGTGGCGTTCACCCGCGAAAGCGTACGCGGGCGCACGGCCGTGCACGGAGTGCGGGACCACCGGTTCGGACGAACGGCAGCCGACGGTCCGTCAAATCCCAAATAGACAGATATGTATGACTATGTTCAGGATCAGGGGCATGCGTGGATTTCTTGCTTCCTCGATCGGCGTCACCTGCGCCGCCGCACTGGCCCTCCCGCTCACCCTGCCCGCCACCGCCGCGCCGGCCACGGCTCCGGCTTCGGCTCGGGCGGCGCAGCCAACGAGCGGCG
>NZ_JAWOAI010000334.1:0-11167 GCF_033194735.1 Streptomyces sp. W16 | reverse complement strand
GGTGCCGGCGCGCACGGCGGCTCGGGTGGTGCGGCAGGCGGGCGCGAGCCCGCTCGACGAGCCCGCCGAACAAGCCGAGTTGACCAAGTTGACCGAGTTGTCCGACGACGAGAAAGCGAGCAGTTGCTGATGTACGACCTGCTGGTGGTGGGCGCGGGCCCGTACGGCCTGTCCATCGCGTCCCATGCCGCGGCCGCCGGGCTGAACCTGCGCGTCTTCGGCCGGCCGATGGCGTCCTGGCGCGACCACATGCCCCGGGGCATGTTCCTCAAGTCGGAGCCCTGGGCCTCCAACCTGTCGGACCCCGAGGGCCGTTGGCCCCTCGACGCGTACTGCACGACCCAGGGCGTGGAGTCCCGGCACGGCGAGCCGATCCCGGTCGAGATGTTCGCCTCGTACGGCCTGTGGTTCGCGCGCAACGCCGTGCCCGAAGTGGACGAGCGGACCGTGGAACGGATCGCACCGGTGCCCGGCGGCTTCGAGGCGGTGACGGACGACGGCACGGTGCTGCACGCCCGTACCGTCGCCCTCGCGATCGGTGTCATGCCGTTCGTCGAAATCCCGTCCGCGCTACGGGGGTTGGGCCGGTCCCTCGTCTCGCACAGCAGCCATCACAGCGCGCTGGACGACTTCCGCGGCAAGGACGTCACGGTGATCGGCGGCGGCCAGGCGGCGCTGGAGACGGCCGCCCTGCTCGCCGAACAGGGCACCCGGGTAAGGGTGTTGGCGCGGGCCGACGAGCTGTACTGGAACGACGTGCCGCCGGCCTGGGAGCGCCCGTGGTGGCAGGAGGCCCGCTCCCCGCACAGCGGCCTGGGCCCCGGCTGGCGCAACTGGTTCTACGCCGAGCGCCCCGGCCTCTTCCGCCGTCTCCCGGAGTCGACCCGGGCCAGGATCGCGGCCAACGCCCTTGGTCCGGCGGGTGCTTGGTGGGTGCGGGACCGGGTCGAACCGGCGGTGGAGGTGCTGCTCGGCCACGAGGTCGCGGCGGCCGACGTGGTGCCGGGCGGGGTCCGCCTGGAGACGGTGAGCGGGGCGGGCGGGACACGCTCCCTGGAGACCGAACACGTCATCGCGGCAACGGGGTTCAAGGCGACGACCGGGCGACTCGGGCTGCTCTCAAGCGAGTTGAGGGGATCCCTGGCCACGGTGGGCGACGGTTCCCCCGAGGTCGGCCGGGACTTCGAGTCCTCGCACCCCGGCCTCTTCATGGCGGGCCTGGTGACGGCCTCGGGCTTCGGCCCGGCGATGCGCTTCGTGCACGGCGCCACGTTCACCGCGGGCGCGCTGGTCCGGGGAGTCCGGCGCCGGCTGCACTCGGAGCCTCGCGGCGGCATGATCCCGGCACCGGGGCGGCGGGGCGCACTGGATTTCGTACGACGCTGACCCCGTAGTGCGGTGCGGGTGTGCCGGGCGGTGACGTCCGGCACCCCGTGTGCATCACCTACGGGCCGCGGCTCGGCCTCGTCGGTAGAGGATCGTGCCACCCGCGATCAACGCGGCGCTGACGGCGGAAGTGGCCAACATGGCCTCACTGCCGGTGTGCGCCAGGACGGGCGGCGGGGTGTGGTTCCCACCGTGCGGAGGCGGCGGCGTGTGGTCGCCGCCCGTGGGAGGAGGGGTGTGGTTGCCACCGGTGGGCGGAGGCGTGTGGTCCCCACCGGTCGGCGGCGGGGTGTGATTCCCGCCGGTAGGCGGCGGGGTGTGGTCTCCACCCGTGGGGGGAGGGGTGTGGTCCCCGCCGGTGGGAGGCGGGGGCGTGTGGTCTCCACCCGTGGGAGGCGGAGGCGTGTGATCCCCACCGGTAGGCGGCGGGGGCGTGTGGTCCCCACCCGTGGGAGGCGGAGGCGTGTGATCCCCACCTGTGGGCGGAGGCGTGTGGTCGCCGCCCGTGGGAGGCGGGGTGTGGTCGCCGCCCGTGGGAGGCGGGGTGTGGTCCCCACCGTGCGGAGGCGGCGGCGTCTCCTCGCAGTCCGGCTTGCCGTGGTCCGAGTCGCCTGAGCCGTAGCCCGAGTGGTCACCGGAGCCGTAGCCCGAGTGATCGCCCGAGCCGTAGCCCGAGTGATCGCCGTAGCCATGGCCGAAGTGGTCGCCGTAGCCGTACCCCGAGTCATCGTCGGAGCCGTAGCCCGAGTCGTCGTCGGAGTCGCCGTAGGACGGCTCGGTCCACCGGTGGTGTCCGGTGTGCTCGCCGTGCCGGTGCGATTCCTTGCCGCCGGCGCAGGAGTTGCCGAAGGTCGGGTTGAGTCCGGACACCCCGTCGACGGAGTTGCCGCAGGCGTTGACCGGCGCGTCGACCGGGACCTGGAGGCTGTTGCCGGACAGGACGCCCGGCGAATCCTTGGCAGCGCCGGCCGTGAACGAGTCGGCCATGGCGGGGCTGCCGCACAGGGACAGAATGCTTGTCGCGGCGGCAGCCGCGACCATTCCCTTACCCAGGGTCTGTCGCAATCTCGTTGTCTTCCTGCTTGAAGAAGTGGGAAAAAAAGCCGGCCTTGGAACAGGAAAGTGTCCAAGGCCGGCCGTGACACAGCCGGAGCGGCTGGTGCGTTACGTCGTCAGTCGTTGACGCAGGTGTTGCCGAACGCCGGGTTCAGCAGGCCGATCACGTCGATCGAGTTGCCGCACACGTTGACGGGGATGTGCACGGGAACCTGGACCACGTTGCCCGAGAGGACACCCGGCGAACCGACAGCGGCGCCCTCGGCACCGGCGTCGGCGAAGGCCGGGGCGGCCATACCGAGAGCCATGATCGCACCAGCGACAACAGCAGCGCTCTTCTTCATGAACGTTCCCTTCTCTGCGGTCATGCCCTATGACGGCCGAAACCGAGCGAGCACAGCTTGGGCGGCTCGCACCATGACCTGCAGGCTGTAAAACGAGGGATAGACACCAGAAGAAACTGAGGAACGTGCGACATCTGACAATTCACTCGATCGTCCGCACCGAATTGACGTAATGGCCGCAGGGAGTGACGTGATGTCAGCAGTAACGCAGGAACGCTTCTCTTCAAGAGGGGACAGCTTTTTCACGCGACGCGGGCGGCCCGCACGGAAAATTCCGGCGGGCCGCCCAGGTCATTCTGTTGACGGACGGTCAGCTGCCGATGGCGCCGTTGCCCGACAGCACCGGGATGTTGTCCGCGATGTGCGACAGCGGCTCGTCGCCCTTCGCCTGGGTGGAGTTCTCGGTGCACTGCTGGTTCTGCGGGGCCGAGAGGACCGGCACGTCCTGGAGGACGGTGACCGGCACCAGCACGCCCACGATCGAGGCCGCGTTGACCTTGGCCGGGACGCCGAGGCACAGCTTGTTCAGGTCGCCCTGGGCGAGCCCGAGCTGGGGGCTCATGTCGCCGGTGGTCTTGGCGTTGCCGTAGACCTGCTCGGCACCGTTCCCGTTGACCGTGGTGACGCCGTTGTCGTTGCCGATGGCCAGCGCCTGCGGGGCGGCCGTCGCCGATACGCCGACGACGGAAGCCGCGACAGCCGTCGCAGCCATTGCCTTCTTGAGCATTTCTGCGGTCCTTTCCTGGCAGAGACACAATTCCTGCTCCCCCATCAACCGGGGCGGGCCGGATTGGTTGCGCGACTTCACCCGGTTGGATTCATCTGGGCCATTGGAGTGAATCGGAGCAACCATGCGGCCCGGCACCAGTTGTTCAGGTCGCTCCGGTGGACGGGGTTACTCCAGAAGGGATCATGAAGTGATCAAGAAGGTTATGGCTGCTGCGGCTGTCGCCGCTTCCGTCGTCGGAGCCTCGGCTGCCGTCGCCGCCCCGGCGATGGCGATCGGTAACGACAACGGCGTCACCACGACGAACGGCAACGGCGCCGAGCAGGTCTACGGCAACCAGGCCACGTACGGCACCATGAGCCCGCAGATGGCGCTCATCCAGGGCTCGCTGAACAAGCCCTGCATCGGCCTGCCGGCCAAGGCGAACCTGGCCTCGCTGGTCGGCCTCGTGCCGGTCACCGTCGCGCAGGACGTGCCGATCCTCTCCGCGCCGCAGAACCAGCAGTGCACCGAGAACTCCACCCAGGCGAAGGGCGACGAGCCCCTGTCGCACATCCTGGACAACATCCCGGTCCTGTCGGGCAACGGCTCCGCGGGCAGCTGATTCCCGGACGCGCACCACGGGCCGCCGAATTCTCGGCGGCCCGTTGGCTTGCCTTCTCCGCGCGCCGATCCCCCGCGGCCGGCAGCCCCCGCGCCGACTTGTCACTCCAGCCGACTTATTGCGCCATTCAGGGCAAAGGCCGCAACCAAACCGGCCATCACCCAGTTGATCATCGCGCGGCTCCGCAACGGGAGTCCGTCCTCCGAAAGGGATAGAACATGAAGAAGCTGTGGGCGACCGCGGCTGTTGCCGCCTCCATCGCCGGTGCCACCGCCGCCGTCGCCACCCCGGCGATGGCCATCGGCAACGACGACGGTGTCACCACCACCAACGGCAACGGTGCCGTGCAGAAGTACGGCAACCAGGAGACCAAGGGCGACATGAGCCCCCAGCTCTCCCTCGTCCAGGGCACCCTGAACAAGCCCTGTGTCGGCCTGCCGGTCAAGGCGAACCTGGCCTCGATCGTCGGCGTCGTGCCGGTCACCGTTCTGCAGGACGTGCCGATCCTGTCGGCCCCGCAGAACCAGCAGTGCACCGAGAACTCCACCCAGGCCAAGGGCGACGAGCCGCTGTCGCACATCCTGGACAACATCCCGGTCCTGTCGGGCAACGGCGCCGTGGGCAGCTGACCCCACCAGCACCACGAGAGCGGGCCGCCGAGCACCTCGGCGGCCCGCTCTTCCGTGTCGTGGGGCCGCTTCCGCTACGGCTGTTGCGGCTTCGGCTTCGTGTAGAGCGCCTCGATGTCGTCCGCGTAGGCCGCCGTCACCACGTGCCGTTTCACTTTCAGGGACGGGGTGAGCAGGCCGTTGTCCTCGGTGAACTCGCCCTCCACCAGGGCGAAGGCGCGGATCGACTCGGCGCGGGAGACGGCCTGGTTGGCGTGGTCCACGGCCTTCTGCACGTCGGCGCGCAGGCGCGGGTCCCGTACGAGGTCGGCGAGCGGGGTGTCGGCGGGGAGTTTGCGGACCGAGAGCCAGTGGGCGAGGGCCTCGGGGTCGAGGGTGATCAGCGCGGCGACGAAGGGGCGGTTGTCGCCGACGACCAGGCACTGGCCGACCGGGGCGCGGCTGCGCAGCCGGTCCTCCAGTACGGCGGGCGAGACGTTCTTGCCGCCGTTGGTGACGAGGATGTCCTTCTTGCGGCCGGTGATGGTGAGATAGCCGTCCCCGTCGAGCGCGCCGAGGTCCCCGGTCGCGAACCACTCGTCCCGCAGTACGGCGTCGGTGGCCGCCGGGTTGTTCCAGTACGCGCCGAAGACCACCCCGCCCTTGATCAGCACCTCGCCGTCGTCGGCGATGCGGATCGTGGTGCCGGGCACCGGGAGGCCGACCGTGCCGGGGCGGGGCTTGAGCGGCGGGACGATGGTGGCGGCGGCTGTCGTCTCGGTGAGGCCGTAGCCCTCGTAGACAATGATTCCGGCCGCGGCGAAGAAGAGGTTGAGGTCGCGGTCGAGCGGGGAGCCGCCGCTGATGGCGTACCGCATACGGCCGCCGAGTTCGCTGCGGATACGGCGGTAGACCAGCAGGTCGTAGAGGGCCCACGCGGCGTACAGGGCGGGGCTCGGGCCCTTGCCGGTGCCGAGGAACCTGTTCAGGTACGCCTCGCCGAAGCGGACCGCGACGCGGTCGGCGCGGTCGAAGGAGGCGGCGCGGCCCATCCGTTCGGCGGTCGCGCGGCCGGTGTCGTGGATCTTCTCGAAGAGGTACGGCACCCCGACCAGGAACGTGGGCCTGAACTCCCGTAGCGCCGGGCGGAGTTCGTCGGGCTTGATACTCGGGCAGTGGCCGATCTCGATGCGGGCCATCAGACAGGCGATCTGCAGGGTGCGGCCCATGATGTGCGCGAGCGGGAGGAACAGGAGCGTCGAGGCGACCTGGCCGGTGACCTCGGTGAAGAGGGGGTGCAGCAACTCGACCGTGTTGGCGGCCTCGGCGTGCAGGTTCGCGTGGGTGAGGACACAGCCCTTGGGGCGGCCGGTGGTGCCGGAGGTGTAGCAGATCGTCGCGACCGTGTCGGGGGTGAGAGCCGTACGGCGCTTGGTGACCTCCTCGTCGGTGATGTCCCGGCCCAGGGTGGTGAGTTCGGCCATGGCACCCGTGTCCAGCTGCCAGATGCGCGGGAGTTGGGGGTGGCGGGCGGTGCCCGTCATGACCGTTTCGGTGTTCTCGGAGGTCTCCGTGACCACGAAGCGGGTGCCCGAGTCCCTTACGATCCACTCCACTTGCTCGGCGGACGAGGTGGCGTAGATCGGCACGGTCCGGCCGCCTGCCGCCCAGATCGCGAAGTCGAGGACCGTCCACTCGTAGCGGGTGCGGGACATCACCGCGACCCGGCCGCCCGGTTCGAGGCCGGCCGCTATCAACCCCTTTGCGGTGGCGGTGACTTCACGGGCGAAGGCGACAGCGGTGACGGGATGCCAGGTGCCGTTCTGTTCGCGGCGGAGGACCACGGTGTCGGGTGCCTCCGCCGCGTTGGTGAACGGGAGGTCGGCGGTGCTGCCGGTCGTCGGGCGCGGGGCGAGCGGCAGGGTGCTCGCCTCTCGTACGACGCCGCGCGCGTCCCTGGTGAGTTCGACCCGGGTGCGGGCCGCCAGGTCGGTGCGTTGCCGCGCCCGTTTCAGGTCCTTGCGTACGCCCATGTCGGCTGCTCCCGGTCGACGGTGAGACGGTGACTGGGGCGTCAACTTACTCGCAAGTAGGGGAAGGTCAATGGGGCCGGTGGGGTTGGGTCCGGGTTCGGTCGGATTCAGTTCATCCGGCTTGCCTCGTCGATCGCCTCGGCGAGTTGCCGTACGTCCTTGTCCTCCGTCTTCTTCGCCAACGCGTGGGCGCGGTCGGCGAGTTCGTCGAGTCCGGGGTCGCCGGGCAGGTCGCCGGAGCGGAGCGAGTCGGCGAAGTAGGCGGCCACGGCGGTGACTTGGAAGCGGGGTGAGGCGCTGGACAGGGAGTCGTGCAGGGATTCGGTCTCCAGTTGGCCCGACTCCTCGTGCGGGGCGCGGGTGTCGGGGTCGAGCCAGCGGACACTGGCCGTGGCGAGGTGACCGTCGGCGCCCGGCCTGGTGCGGACGGCGTAGAGGGCGGTCACGGTGTGGCCGGGGCCGATCTCGCCGCCGTCGACGTTGTCGTCGCGGAAGTCGTCGTCGGCGACCTTGCGGTCCTCGTAGCCGATGAGGCGGAACTGGGCCACCGTCTCGCGGTCGAAGGCGACCTGGGCCTTGGCGTCGCGGGCGGTGAGGTCGATGTTCTGCGGGAGTTGGTCGACGAAGACCTTGCGGGCGTCGGCGTCGTTCGAGACGTACGCGGTGTGCCCGTCGCCCTTGTCGGCGAGTTTCTCCATCAGGGCGTCGCCGTAGTCGCTGCCGACTCCGACGCCGAAGAGGGTGATGCCGTGGTCGCGGCGTTCGTCCGCGACGCGTTCGAGGATCGAGTCGGCGTTGGTGTCACCGGTGTTGGCGAGGCCGTCGGAGATGAGGACGACCCGGTTGGTGGCGCCCTCGCGCAGGCCCTTGGCGGCGGTGGCGTAGCCGGTCTCGACGCCTGCGCCGAGGTTGGTCGAGGACTGGGTCTCCAACTCGTCGATGGCGTCGTGGACTTCGCCGCGGTGGCCGTCGAGGCGGGTCATCGGGAGGACGGTCTCGGCCTCGTCGCTGAAGGTGACCAGCGCGACCGAGTCGTCGTCGCGCAGTCGGTCCGTCATCTCGTCGAGGGACTTCTTGGCGAGGTCCAGGCGGCCCGTCTCGCTCATGGAGCCGGAGACGTCGATGACGAACGTGAGGGCGGCGGGCGGGCGTTCGGCGTTGTCGTCGGCGGTGCGGGTGGCGAGGCCGACGCGGACGAGGGACCAGTTGGCGCTGTCGGTGCGGGCGCCGTCGACGGTGACCGTGAAGCCGTTGCCGTCGGGGCGTTCGTAGTCCTGCCGGAAGCTGTTGACGAACTCCTCGGGGCGGATCGTCGACGGGTCGGGCAGCTGTCCGTCGGCGAGGACGCGGCGCGCGTAGCCGTAGGAGGCGGTGTCGACGTCGAGGGCGAAGGTGGAGAGGTAGTCGGGGGACGGGGCGATCTTGTCGGCGGGGGTGCTTGTCTGCTCGCCGTCCTGTTCGCTGCTGTTGTCACCGCCGGAGGTGGTGGCGGGCGCCGGGGCCGGGAAACCGGTCCGGTTGGACGCGTCCGAGGTGTTGGAGTGGCTGCCCTCGCCCGCGCCGCAGCCGGTGAGGAGCAGGCCGCCCGCGGCGGTGAGGGCGAGCAGGGTGGCGCGCAGTCGCCGGGTGCGGTGGTGTGCGTACTCCCGCCCCGGTTGTGTTCGGTCGGTCTGGTTGGACTCCATCTCCCGTGCCCCCTCGGTCCGTTGACGTCGGTTTCTGCGACTGTGACGGCGGAGGGGGCGGGAACGTGCGCTACGGGGAGTTGCGGAAGCGTCTCGAACGGGTCGCGATCAAGGCCCGTCGAGACCGGTGGGTGATCCTCCGGTGACCTAGGACACGATGTCCTTGCGGGCGAAACCCCGGAAGGCCAGGGCGAACAGCACTATGGCGTACGTAACGGAGACCGCGGTGCCCTGGATCATGCCGGACCACTCGGGATGGGGCTGTACGGCGTCCGCCCAGGCGAACTGCCAGTGCGCGGGCAGGAAGTCGCGCCAGTGGCCGAGGGCCGTGACGGCGTCCAGGACATTGCCGACGATGGTCAGGCCGACCGCGCCGCCGACCGCGCCCAGGGGTGCGTCGGTCTTCGTCGAGAGCCAGAACGCGAGCCCGGCGGTGACCAGTTGGGACACGAAGATGTACGCCACGACCACCAGTAGGCGTTGGGCTGCCGTGCCCGCGCCGATCGTGCCGCCGGTGGGCAGTTCCAGTGGACCCCAGCCGTAGGCGGCGGTGCCGACGGCCAGTGCGACGAGCGGGAGCAGCACCATCGCGCCGAGGCTGAGGCCCAGGCCGACGACCAGCTTGGACCACAGGAGGCGGGCCCGGGGCACGGGTGCCGCCAGCAGATAGCGCAGGGACGACCAGCTGGCCTCCGAGGCGACGGTGTCCCCGCAGAACAGGGCGACCGGGACGACCAGCAGGAAGCCCGCCGACACGAACAGGTTCACCGCGGCGAAGTTGGCGCCGGACGAGGTGGCCGTGTCCATCAGGGTCACCTGGGTGTTGCGCCCGCCCGGGGTGCCGCCGATCGCGAAGGCGGCCACCAGGACGAAGGGCAGCGCGGCGAGGATGCCGCCCATGACCAGGGTGCGGCGCCGCTTCAACTGCCGGACCAGCTCGACCCGGAGGGGCAGTGTGCGGCCCGCTCGGTAGCCGGAGGCCACCTCGACGGGCTCGGCGAGCGTGCTCATGCGGAACCTCCGATCAGGGTGAGGAAGGCGTCTTCCAGGCGGCGGTGGGGGCCGAGGGAGGAGACCGGGACCTCCAGGCGGACCAGCTCTACGAGGAGGCGGGCGGCGGTGAGTGTTTCAGTGCCGTCGGTTTCGCGGGTGGCGTTCGCGAGGGTGCCCGAGTGTGCGGCGGTTTGCAGTTGTTCGTCTGCTGCGCCGTCGTGGCTGGTCGCGCTCCGCGGCGGAGCCGCTGATGGATGCAGCCCCGCGCCCCTTTGGGGCGCTGTCGTCAGGCGTACCAGGAGGGCGCCGTCTGTTCGTGTTGCCGACTCGACCCCGGGCAGGGCCGCCACTTTCTCCACCAAGGGGTCCGGGATGTCTGTTGCGAGCCCTACCAGGAGGGTGTCGCCGGAGCCGACGATCTCGGCGACCGGGCCCGCCTGGACGAGTCGGCCGCGGTCCATGACCACGAGGTGGGTGCAGGACTGCTCGACCTCCGCGAGGAGGTGGCTGGAGACGATGACCGTGCGGCCGGCTTCCGCGTAGCGGATCATCACCTCGCGCATCTCGCGGATCTGGGGCGGGTCGAGACCGTTGGTCGGTTCGTCGAGGATGAGGAGGTCGGGAAGGCCGAGCATGGCCTGGGCGATGGCGAGGCGCTGGCGCATGCCCTGGGAGTAGGTGCGCACCGCGCGGGCGAGCGCGTCACCGAGGCCCGCGATCTCCAGGGCCTCTTCCAGGTGGGCGTCCTCCGGCGGCCGTCCCGTCGCCTGCCAGTACAGCTCCAGGTTCTCGCGGCCGGAGAGGTGCGGGAGGAAGCCCGCGCCCTCGACGAAGGCGCCGACCCTGGACAGGACGGGAGCGCCCGGGCGGATCACGTGGCCGAAGACCCTGATCTCGCCGTCGTCCGGTTTGATCAGGCCCATCAGCATGCGCAGGGTGGTCGTCTTGCCCGCGCCGTTCGGGCCCAGCAGGCCGAGCACCTGGCCCTTCTCCACACGGAAGGACAGGTCCCGTACCGCGTACCGGTCCGCCGACTTCGCGTACCGCTTGCTCAAGTCGGTGATCTGGAGCGGGACTTCGGCCAGCTCGGGGTCGGGGGGTGTCGCGGAGGTGCGGCGGCGTCCGGTCAGCAGCAGTGCCAGTGCGAGCGCCGCGCCGGCCAGCGGCAGCCACCACACCCAGGAGGGCAGCGTCGCCGCCGCGGTGGTGACGCCCGGGGCCGTCGGCACCTTGAGGTCGCTCTTCAGGGTGACGGTGTACGTCGCCGGGGCCGCCGGGGAGGAGTACGCGAGGTCCGTCGAGGCGAGGACCAGGCGCAGATGGTGGCCGCTCTGGACGTCGTAGTCGATGGCCGGGAGGGTGATCGTGACGTCCTTGCCCGCCTTGGCGCCCTCGACCCTGAGGGGGGTCACCAGCTGGGAGGGGAGCACCTGTTGGGTGCCGCCCGGGCCGACGTCGTAGACCTTGCCGAAGAGGACGGCGTCGTCGCTCGTCGACTTGACGTGGACGGTGACCGTGGGCGAGCCGGTGATGCGGAGGCCCTGGGTGAGGGGCTTGGAGTCGAACGCCGCGTACTGGCCCGGGAAGTCGAGGGAGATGCCGACGCCCAGGGAGGACAGCTGGGACAGGCCGCCGGCACTGCCGAGGCCGGGGAGGGCGGAGATCGCGGGCGGGCTCGCGCCGGCCGGGTTGGTGAAGCTCTGCTCCGGGCGGCCGGTCAGGGCGATCGCG
>NZ_JAWOAI010000333.1:0-11181 GCF_033194735.1 Streptomyces sp. W16 | reverse complement strand
CGGCCACCGGTCTGGGGGCCGCCTCGGCCCGGCGGCCGGCGGACGAGGGCGCCAGGGTCGTCACCGGCGAGGCCGCGCGCCCCGCCTGCTCGGCGACCAAGGCGGGCATCAACAACGTCGACGGCGGCACCGTGATGCGCTGAGCGTGCGGCGGGAAGGGGCCGCTACGCGACCGTACGGAACCGCAACAGAGCCTCCTGCGCGAACGAGGCGACCAGGGACCCCTGCGCGGTGAGTACGTCCCCGCGGCCGTAGCAGCGGCCGTGGGCGAGGAGCGGGCTCTGCTGGCGCAGGAGAAGCCAGTCGTCCGTCGTGAAAGGGCGATGGAACCACACCGTGTGCGCGGTGACCGCGGACGAGAACGCAGTTCCCGAATCGTGCTGGGTGACCCCTTCCAGCGGCCGAAGCGCCGTACCGATCAAACTCAGATCGCTCGCGTACGCCGTCAACGCCGGGGCGAGTTCAGGCGCGACCGCCGGTGTGCGCATCCACAGGTCGTACTCGGGCGGCTCCGACTTGGGCGAGTCCACGTCGACGGTGGCCCGGGTGTCCCAGGGAAGCAGCGAGAGGTCCACATCGTGCTCGGCTCCCGGCACCGACGGCATCGGGAACGCGATCTGCTGGTCAGGCCCCTCCTCGTGGGAGTGCAGCGACACGGCCGCCACAGCCGCGACACCCTGCGTCTGACGCGCTACGACCGTCAACGTGGCGAAGGAGCCACCCTCGTGATGACGCGTCACCTCGTACCGCACCGGCTCCTGCGGCCGTCCCGCCCGCGCGAACTGCACATGAAGGCTCTTGACCGCCTTGTCGGGGCAGGCCAGTTGGGCGGCCCGGACGCTCTGCGCGAGCAACTGCCCGCCGAAGATGCGGTGATAGCCGAGTTGCTGGTTGCGGCCCTCGAACACGGCACCGGGCCGGGCGTCGAGGTCCAGGCACGAGAGCAGGTCGCTCCACAGGTCGGTCACTGATGTCACTCCTCGGTCGATCACAGGTGGACGAGCCGCGGCGCGGACCCGCCGGCCCGCAGCAGTGCCCCCGCCTCGCGCGCCAACTCCCGTGCGCTGCCCAGCAGTCCGTCCAGCACCATGGCCCGCCGCACATGCCGGTGCAGATCGTGCTCGGCGGTGAAACCGATCCCGCCCAGGACCTGCTGTCAGTGCCGGGCCGCCGTCAGTGCCGCCTGCCCGGCCGCGGCCTTGGCCAGCAGCGCGCCGAGATCGTCGGTGGCGGCCACGAGGGTGGCCTCGGCGCCGTCCAGCGCCACGAGAGTCTCGGCGAGCCGGTGCCGTACGGCCTGGAAGGAGGCGAGCGGGCGGCCGACCTGGTTGCGGTCCACGGCGTGTTGGCGGGCCAGCGCGACCATGGCGCGGCCGGTCCCGACCAGCCACCAGCCGAGCGCGACACGGCCGGCGGCGAGCGGTACGGGAGGTCCGGCGGGCACGGAGCGCAGGGGAAGTTCGGCGTCCAGGGTTGTCCCGGCGGCGCTGTTGTCGCGCTCCCAGACGACCCACGTACCGCCCGTGTACGGCAGTGGCAGTGTGCCGCCTACCGGACGGCCCGCAGCGACGAGCAGGACGTCGTTGAGGAGCGGCGCGTGGGCGCCTGTCTCGCCGAGCAGGCGGAAGGCGAGCGGTACGGCGATGTCCGATTGTTCGGCGAGCAGTTCGGCCCAGCCGAGGTCGGCCAGGGCGGCGTCCAGCGCCTGCCCCGATGCGGCCGTCATCGTCTTGCGGAGTGTGTCGGCGAGCAGGTCCCGTTCGGCGGCGTCCACGGCTACTCCTTCCCCAGGTCGAGCAGTCGGCGCGCGATGATGTTCCGCTGGATCTCGGCCGTGCCGCCATAGATGGTCGCCGCCTTCGCGTACAGGTATTCCGAGCGCCATGGCGTGTCCGTCAACTCCAGTACGCCGGGCAGCAGATCGCGCACGGTCTCGAAGAGCCGTTGCTCGGCGGTGGCCAGCAGCACCTTGTCGACCGATGTCTCCGCGCCGAGGCGCTCACCGGCGGCCAGGCGTCGCTGCGTGGCGTGGGAGCGGCAGCGGACGGTGTGCAACGCCAGGTAGGCGGCGCCGAGTTCGGCGTCGTCCGGCACGCTCGTCTCGGCCAGCAGCCGGTCAAGTCGTGTGTAGAGATGGGCGATCCGGTGCCAGAAGCAGGTGGAGCGCTCGTGCGGGAGCAGGTCCATCGCCAGGCGCCAGCCGTCGCCGGGGCGGCCGAGCATCCGCTCGGCGGGGACGATCACGTCGTCGAAGAACACCTCGGCGAACTCGTCCACGCCGTGCATCGTGCGCAGCGGCCGGACGGTGATGCCGGGGGTGTCCATGTCGACGAAGAACGCGGTGATCCCGTCGTGGCCCGGCGCGGTCCGGGTCAACAGGACGCAGCGGGCCGCGAATTGGGCCAGGCTCGTCCACACCTTCTGGCCGCTGATCTCCCAGTGGTCGCCGCGCGGAACGGCCCGCGTGGTGAGGGAGGCGAGGTCGCTGCCGGAGCCCGGCTCGGAGAAGCCCTGGCACCACTGCTCACGGCCGCTCAGCAGCCGCGGGACCATTTCGGCGGCCAGCGCGGGAGGGGCGTACGAGATCATCGTCGGGGCGAGGACCTCGATCATCGAGTAGATCCCCGGCTCGGCCAGCTCCCGGGTGGCGACCTCCTCGCCGAGCACCGCCCTCAGCACCGCCGGCCCGCCGAGCCCCCTCACCTCGGCGGGCCAGCCGTACCGCATCCAGTCCGCGTCGAACAACGCCCGGCGGACCCGGGCCAGTTGAGCGACCTGGGCGTCAAGGGAGTGGTCCGGGCCGGGGGACAGATCGTGCTCGTCCAACCAGGCACGCAGGTCCGAGCGGAAGTCGGCGACGTTCATGCTCCCGGGCGCCGAGGCGGCGTTCATGTCCCCGGACGCTGATAGGCGTGCGGGCGGCCCGAGTCGTGCGCTCCGCTGCGGCGGATGAACGTCATCGCGCGGGTGCGCAGCCGCCAGCCCTCGTCCATGCGGACGTAGGTGTCGTTGTAGTAGCCGATCCGCAGGTCGTGCGTGGCGTGGTCGACGAAGCACAGCGGCTGGGTACCGGTCGCCGTGTCGCCCGACAGGTCGACGGCCGGCGTACCCGTGAGGAACAGCCCCTTGGGGGCGGCGGCCACGAGCGCCGGGAACTCGTCGAGGCCGTAGGTGTCCCCGAAGGCGCTGTACGTGCCGTCGGGCGTGAAGACCCCCAGCACCCCGTCCAGGTCGCCACGGGTGATGCACACCGCGTAGCGGGCGAGGAGCTGCTGGATCTCCATCAGGTCGTCCGTCGGACCAGGAGGCGGAGCCGGAACAGGCAAGGAGGACAAGGACTTTCCACCCTTCACCATGAGCGAGAATGGCATTCTCTCAGATGAGTGGCAGATTTCCACGACGCGGGAGGCGACGTCAACAGTCTCTGTCTGAATGGTTGATTCTCCGTAGATGAGAAGCTAGTTTCCAGCGATGGAGAGGGGAGATCCGACACGATGGACCAGTTCCTCACCTTCGGGATCGTCGGCCTGAGCACGGCCGCGATCTATGCCGTCATCGGCAGTGGGCTCGTGCTCACCTACACCACCACCGGCGTGTTCAACTTCGCGCACGGCGCGGCCGGCATGCTGTCCGCGTTCATGTACTGGCAGCTGACCGTCGGCTGGGGCTGGCCCGTGCCCGTGGCCCTGGTCGTGGTGCTGCTCGTGCTCGCCCCTGGCTTCGGACTGCTCGTGGAGCGGTTCGTGCTGCGGCCCGTCCAGGCCCTCGGCGAAGCCGAACGGCTCGTCATGACGGTCGCGCTGCTCAGCGGTCTCATCGCGGCAGCGCGCTGGATCTGGGACCCGAACGTGGCACGGCCCCTGCCGATGTTCTTCGCCGCCCGCAAGCCCATCCACCTCGGCCCGGCCGTCATCACCTGGCACCAGGCGATCACCATGGCGGTGGCCGTCACGGTCGCGATCGGCCTGCGCATCCTGCTCTACCGCACCCGCGCCGGAGCCGAGATGCGCGCCGCCGTCGACGACCGGGCACTCGTCGGCCTCACCGGCGCCGACCCTGTCCGGGCGGGCCGGGTCTCCTGGATCCTCGGCACCCAACTCGCCGCGATCGGCGGCATCCTGATCGCCCCGACCGTCACCCTCGACGCCGCCCAGCTCTCCCTGCTGATCGTCAGCGCCTACACCGCGGCCGTCTTCGGCAGGCTGCGCAGCCTGCCGCTCACCTTCCTCGGCGCCGTCGTCGTCGGCTGCATGGAGAGCTATCTGACCGGCTACCTGCCGCAGAACGAATACCTCCCCGGACTACGGCTCGCCGCCCCCGCCCTCCTCCTCTTCCTCGCCCTGCTGGTCTTCCCGCACCGACGCCTGCGAGGCCGCGAACGACGGCTCGCCCGCGTGCCGGTGCCGACCGCGCGCGGCACACTCGTGTTCGCCGCGGTGGTCATCGCGTTCGGCGCCGTACTGGCCTCCCTCCTCGGAGAGGCCGACCTCATCACCTACGGAGCGATCTTCTCGCTGGGCGTAGTGGCACTCTCCTACGTCCCTCTCGCCGGGTACGCCGGACAGGTCTCCCTGTGCCAGCTGAGCATGGCCGGCATCGGCGCGGTCGTCTGGGGACACCTCGGTGCCCACGGCCAACTGTGGGCACTCGGCGCCGCGATCCTCGTCTCGGCGGCGGCCGGAGCACTGGTCGCGCTGCCCGCACTACGGCTCTCCGGCGTGTATCTCGCCCTGGGGACAGCCGCGTTCGCCGTGATCCTCGACCGGTGGATCTTCACCATCCCGGCGTTCCACGTCTTCGGCCTGCGGATCGCCCTGTTCGACCAGGGCTCGGTCGATGTCTCCGGTCCCCACCTCTTCGGTCTACGGCTCGACAGCGGGCGGGAGTTGATGGTGTTCGCCGCCGTCTGCCTCGCCCTCGCCTCGATCGGCGTGGCGGCCCTTCGTCGCAGCCGCTTCGGCCGGCGACTGATCGCCCTGCGCGACAGCGAGGCCGCCTACGCCACCCTCGGCGGCAACCTGCTGGTCGCCAAGGTCGCCGTGTTCGCCCTCGCCTCGGGCATCGCCGGACTCGGCGGAGCGCTGTACGGAATGCAGCAACACACCGTCACCGCCGACCAGTTCAGCCTCATCGCGGGACTGCCCATCTTCCTCGTCGCCGTGGTCGGCGGACTCGGCGCGGTCGGCAACGGCCTCTTCGCCGGCACCGCCTACGTGGCCCCGACGAACGCCCTGATCGCCATCGCCCCCGGCACCGCCAACCTGGTCGCCCTGCTCCCCGGGCTCGCCGGCGTCGGACTCGGCCACAACCCCGACGGCATCGTCTCCCGCTTCCGCCGCCAGTGGGAGCCCCTCGCCCGCGACCGCATCGCCCTGCCCGCCCTGCTCTGCGTTCTCGCCCTGGCCTGGGCGCTGCGCTTCTCCGACGTGATCAACGACTGGACGTACTACGGCGGTTCACTCCTGCTCGCCTTCGTACTGCGCGCCTGGGCGGACGCCCGGCAGGCCGCTCCGGGCGAGCCCGAGATCCCCGTCGAGTGGTGGGGCCTACGGCGTGACTGGCGCCCCGAGGACGAGGAGGTGCTGGCCCGTGGCGTCGCTGCAGGTTAGTGGAGTGACCGTCTCCTTCGGCGGAAACCGCGCTCTCGACGGAGTCGCCCTGACCGCTGAGGCGGGCCGGGTCACCGGACTCATCGGACCCAACGGGGCAGGAAAAAGTACCCTGTTCGACGTCGCCTCCGGACTGCGCAGACCCTCCTCGGGACAGGTCCGGCTGGACGGCAAAGACGTCACCCGGGCCCGGCCCTCCGCCCGCGCCCGGCACGGACTCGCCCGCACCTTCCAGCGCCTGGAACTGTTCGGCCGGCTCAGCGTGCGCGACAACCTCCTCGTCGCCGCTGAACTCGGCCCCGAACGCCGCCGGGCCGACCGGATCGTCACCGAGATCCTGCACCGCCTCGATCTCACCGACCTTGCCGACATCTCACCCGACGCCCTCCCCACCGGAGTCGGCCGCCTGGTCGAGGTCGGCAGGGCCCTCGCGATCCGCCCGAAGGTGCTTCTCCTCGACGAACCCGCCGCCGGACAGGACGCGGAGGAGACCGAACGCTTCGCGGAACTCCTGCGCGCCCTCACCGACGACGGAACCGCCGTCGTCCTCGTCGAGCACGACATGAGCCTCGTGATGGCGGTCTGCGACGAGGTGTACGTCCTCGACCTCGGCAAGATCATCGCCGTCGGCCCGCCCGAGGTGATCCGCAGCGACGAAACGGTTCTCGCCGCCTACCTGGGGGACGCGTGAGCGCACTTCTCGAACTGCGCGGCATCCGCGCCGCCCACGAACGCATCACCGTCCTGCACGGCGTCGACCTCGACGTCGCCGCCGGACAGGTGGTCGCGCTGCTCGGACCGAACGGCGCCGGAAAGACGACCACCCTGCGTGTCGCCGCCGGAGTCCACCCTGCCGAATCGGGCCAACTCGTCCTTGGCGGACGGGACATGACCGGCGCCGACCCCCGCGACCTGGCCCGCGCCGGAGTCTGCCTCATCCCCGAGGGACGAGGCGTGTTCCCGAACCTGTCGGTCCGCGACAACCTCCTCATGATGACCTTCACCGGCCGCAGCCGCGACGAGATCGAGGAGATCGCGTTCGCCCGCTTCCCCGTCCTCGCCCGGCGTGCCGGACAGGCCGCGGGCACCCTCTCCGGCGGCGAACAGCAGATGCTCGCCCTCGCCCGCGGCCTCGCCACCGACCCCGCCGTCCTGCTGCTCGACGAACTCTCCATGGGGCTCGCCCCGTTGGTCGTCGGCCGGCTCTACGAGCAGGTCGGCGAGATCGCCCGGCAGGGCGTGGCCGTGCTGGTCGTCGAGCAGTTCGCCGCCGCCGTCCTCGACATCTGCGACCACGCCGCCGTCCTCGTACGCGGCCGGGTCGAACGGCAGGGCCACCCCGACGGCGGCCTGCGTGCCGAACTGTCCGCTCTCTACCTGGGGAGTTCCACATGACGTCCACCGAGACGCGAGCGGACCGCTTCGTCCGCGAACTCACCGTCCTGAAAATCCCGGACCCGGCCGCCGGAAGGGCCGTTCTCTGGCTGCGCGCGGGTGCCGCCCTGATGACGATCGGCGTCGTCCTCGGTGTGAGCGCCTACTTCATCTCGCACAACACCAGCGATCCGCTGGTGCAGAACGACGCTCTCACCCTCGGCCTGGCCGCGGTCGCCGGGAGCGTCGTCGGTTCCGCACTGTTCCTGCGGTACTCGCTCACCGGCTTCCTGCGGTACTGGATGGCCCGTCAGTCCTACGACGTGGAACTCCTTGCCGACCGCCTGCTCGAAAGGGAACTCCGCCATGACCCCACCGGTACCGACGCTGCGCCCCGGTGACCAACTCGCCAGCACCGTCTGCGGCACCCGCGTGGTCGTCATCCGCGCACCAGCGGACGTACAGCCCCAACTGGCCTGCGGCGGAAGCCCGTTGGTGCCTGCCGCCGGCGCGCCCCCGGCGAAGCCCGGACCGGCCGGCACCACCACCCTCATCGGCAAGCGGTACGTCGACACCACCGGGACGCTCGAACTGCTCTGCACCGCCTCCGGCGCGGGCGAACTCACCTGCGACGGCGCCCCCATGGCACTGAAGGCGGCCAAGCCGCTGCCCGCCTCCGACTGACCGACCCACCCCCGTAAGGAGCCGTCATGGACCGCGACGATCTCATCCTCATCAGCGTCGACGACCACATCATCGAACCCCCCGACATGTTCGTGAACCACCTCCCCGAGCGCTACAAGAAAGAAGCGCCCCAACTGGTGCACCGGGACGACGGAACCGACGTGTGGCAGTTCGGCGGCGCGACCATCACCAACTCGGCGCTCAACGCCGTGGCCGGCCGGCCCAAGGAGGAGTACGGCGTCGAACCGCAGGGCCTCGACGAGATCCGCCCCGGCTGTTACGACGTGCACGAGCGCATCAAGGACATGAACGCGGGCGGCATCCTCGCCCAGATGAACTTCCCGTCCTTCCCCGGCTTCTCGGCCCGGCTCTTCGCCACCAAGGACGTGGACTTCTCCCTCGCGCTCGTACGGGCCTACAACGACTGGCACATCGACGAGTGGTGCGCCGCCTACCCGGGCCGCTTCATCCCGATGGCCCTCCCCGCCATCTGGGACGCCGAGTTGTGCGCGGCGGAGGTCCGCCGGGTCGCCGAGAAGGGCGTCCACTCGCTCACCTTCACCGAGAACCCCGCCGTCCTCGGCTACCCGAGCTTCCACGACCCGTACTGGAACCCGCTGTGGCGCGCGCTGTCCGACACGGACACCGTCATGTCGGTGCACATCGGCTCCTCCGGCAGGCTCGCCGTCCCGGCCGCCGACTCGCCACCCGACGTGATGATCACGCTCCAGCCGATGAACATCGTCTCCGCCGCCGCCGACCTGCTCTGGTCGCCCCCGGTCAAGCAGTTCCCGAACCTGAAAATCGCCCTCTCGGAAGGCGGAACGGGCTGGATCCCGTACTTCCTGGAGCGCCTCGACCGCACCTTCGAGATGCACTCCACCTGGACCCTCCAGGACTTCGGCGGCAAGCTGCCCTCCGAGGTGTTCCGGGAGCACTTCCTGACCTGCTTCATCACCGACAAGCTGGGCGTACGGCTGCGCCACGACATAGGCATCGACAACATCTGCTGGGAGGGCGACTACCCGCACAGCGACTCGTTGTGGCCGGACGCCCCCGAGCAGCTGCACGATGTGTTCACGGAGTGCGACGTCCCGGACGAGGACGCCCGGAAGATCACCTACGAGAACGCGATGCGCTGGTACTCCTTCGACCCCTTCGCCCACATCCCGCGCGAACAGGCCACGGTGGGCGCGCTGCGCAAGGCGGCCGAGGGCCACGACGTCAGCACCCGCTCCCGCAGTCACCAACTCATCGAGCCCGCCGAGAAGTTGGAGGCGTTCCGCTCCAAGGCCCGGGCGGCCGTGGCGGCGGCCCGATGAGCGACCTGGTCCTGACGGAACGGGTCGGGGCCGTCCTCGTGGCGACCCTGAACCGTCCAGAGGCCCGAAACGCCTTGAGTCCGGGGCTGATTGACGACCTGTCAGATGTGCTGCGGGAGGCGGACGCCGACCCGGCAGTCCGGGCGATCGTCCTCACCGGTGCCGGAACGGTCTTCTGCTCCGGCATGGACCTCAAGGCGTTCGCGAAGGGCGGCGGCAGGTTCGACGGCCTGGTGTGGTTCTTCCGCGAGGGCATCAGCACACCGGTGATCGCCGCCCTCAACGGATCGGCACTCGCCGGCGGCTTCGAACTCGCCCTGGCCTGCGACCTGGTGGTCGCCGCCGAGGACGCCAAACTGGGCATCGCAGAGGTCAAGCGGGGCCTGTTCGCGGCCGGCGGAGGTACGACCCTCGCCGACCGGGTGCCGCTGGCCGTCGCCCTGGAGATGGGGCTGACCGGCGACCTCGTCACCGCCACGGACGCCAAGCAGTTCGGCCTGGTGAACCGCGCCGTACCCGCCGAGAAGGTGCGGGAGACAGCGCTGACCCTGGCCGGACGCATCGCCGAGAACGGCCCTCTCGGTGTCGCGATGACGAAGAAGCTGATGCGGGAACGCCGTTGGGCCGAACCGACAGAGGTCGAGTCGGTGTTCAGAAGCGCCGACGCGGCGGAGGGGGCACGGGCCTTCGCCGAACGCCGTAGCCCGGTGTGGACGGGGAAGTGACAGAACTCCGGGGTCTCCGGGGCCATGGTCCTGGAGACCCCGGGTGAAGGTTCCGATGCTCAGTGTCGGACGGTGTCCTGAGCGGAGCCCGCAGTCGGGCCGACCGTCTCGCCGACTTCATCGACGAGGCCCCACCGCACCGCCTCTCCGACGCTCAACTCCGTCCCGGACAGGGCGAGATACGCCGTCCGCTCCCGGCCCACCCGGACCGGGATGCTCGCCGTGCCGCCCGCACCCGGAATCAACCCCATCCCGATCTCCGGCAACCGGATCACCGTGTCCGGCGCGGCGACCACCCGCCCCGCGAAGGCGGCGAGCTCGATCCCCGCACCGACACAGGCCCCGTGCAGATGCGCGGTCACGCGCGGAGCGCACCGGTGCAGCAGTGCGGCCGGGCTGCGATGGACCCGCACCAGATGGGCCCGCGCCGGATCCCGGGACGTACCGAACTCGGCGAGGTCGCCCCCGCTGCAGAACGCGGGGCCGTTGCCGTACAGGTCGACGCGGGTGATCGACGGGTCGGCCACGGCCACTTGGAGTGCCTCGCACAGCGCGTCGCGCGTCGCCGCGTCGAAGGCGTTGCGGACCCAGGGCCGGTCCAGCGTGATGGCCAGCCGGGAACCGTCGCGGCCGAGCCGTACGGGAGTCCCGGCCGGGCGGGGCGTACGCGGGGGAGCGGCGGCCAGCCAGGCGCGGAAGTCCGTTCCGGCCTGCAGCGCCGAATAGGCCAGGGATTCGAGAACCAGCCTGTCCGGGACCGAGAGCCCGCCGCCCATCCGCAGTACCTGCACCAGCGCGACGGCCGCGGCGGGCCGGCTCTCGACGATGTGCCCCAGCTCCCGGGCCGTGGCCTGCGGATCCGCACACCACACCCACGGGCTGGGCGGATCAGGGACGCCGGTGAGCAGTACGTCGTACCCCTCGACCGCGCTCCTGGGCGCTGCGGCCACCCCGATCACGACACGGTCCCGATCCCGGGCGTCCGGCTCCCGTGCGGGAGCGCGGTCGAGGTCGACGATCACGAGGGGTGACTCCACGGTGATCTCCCTCCAGGCGTGGACCGGAGTGTAATTTGAGATCACCTGTGGAGAGAAGGGGGTTCGGCTCATGGAGAATCACGCTCTCCACGCCTGGATGGACACTGTCGAGCCGTACGTCGCCCCCCTCGCAGACGTCGCCCGCTCGTTCACCGATCTGACGGGTGTGCCGGTGGATCTGCCGAGCGCACTGTTCCTCCGGGCCCGACTGGCCGGTCTGGAACACCCGGGAAGGACCTCGGCCAACGGCTCCTGCCACCTCCTCCGAGCCACCGACGGCTGGACCGCCGTGAACCTGGCCCGCCCCGACGACCTCGCCGCCGTACCCGCACTGCTGGCACTGCTCGGCTCGCCGGACGAGCCCGGGGGCCTGCGGACAGCCGTACGACGGGTCACGGCCGCCGAAGCGGCCGAGGCCGCGCGGCTGCTC
>NZ_JAWOAI010000332.1:0-11183 GCF_033194735.1 Streptomyces sp. W16 | reverse complement strand
CCCGCGCGCTGCCTGCGCGTTGGGTTTCACCGACCATGCGGTCACCCGGCGGATCGCGGCGCTGCAGACGACTCCGCCGCCTCGCCTGTGATCGCTCGCGGCGGCTGTCCTGGCCTTGGGCGCGCTGCCGTGCTGGGCGCGGCCGACGCGACGGACGACCTGTTCCGAATGCTGGCCGGGGTCCTCGCCCAGGCGGAGGCGACCAGGTGCCTCGGTCTGAACAGATCGCCGTTGTCGTCAGCGACCGCGGGGCTTGCCGCGCTTGGTTCCCTTGGCGCCGCCGGAGGAGCCGCGCGGGTTCTTGCCCGTCGTGCCGGTCTTACCGGTCGCCTTTCCGGCGGCGGGCTTGCGGCGCGCCGGGGCCTCAGTGCGCTTCCCCTTCGTCTTCGGCTGGGCCGGTGGCGGGGTACGGCCGCGGGTGCTGTTGACCGTGCGGCCTCGGACGATGCCGATGAAGTCCTCGACGAGGTCGGTGGTCGCGTCCTCGGGCCAGGACAAGGCGACGTCCGACTGGGGAGCGTCCAGGACGGTCCGGTAGGTGAGGTCCTTGCGGTGGTGCAGCCGGGCCAGGGACTGGGGGACGTAGAGGATGCCGATGCCCGACGCCACGTGTTCGACGGCGTCCTCGGTGGTCGCGGGACGCTCGAACGCGGGCTCCCCGGGCGGCTGTTCCCAGTCGAGGACATCGTCGAGGGGGTGGAGGACCACCTCGTCGGCGAGTTCGTCGAGGGACACTTCTTCGGCCGCCGTCACGACATGGTCCTTGGGTGCCACGACCACGGTCGCCTCGGTGTAGAGGGGGATCGCGCTGAGGACCGTACGGTCGACCGGCAGCCGTACGAGTCCGGCGTCGGCCTCGCCGCGCCGCAGTACGTAGGACGCCTCGGCGGCCGGGACCGGTACGAGGGTCAGGGGGACGTCGGGCCGGCGCTCGTTCCAGATCCGCACCCACTTGGCGGGCGTCACCCCGGGGACGTACGCGAGCCGGAACGTGGGGGATGCTTCCGAGCCTGTCACCCCGCAAGGTTACCCGCCGTGGTCGGAGGCCTCTTACACGGTCGATACTCTTGGCGGTATGAAGTCGCACCAGACCACCCAGACGATGAAGCCCGCCACGGCGGCGAAGAAGCTGGATGTGTACCTAGAGGCCACGCCCGCCGAGTTCCAGGAGGGTGACGTCTCCCGCGCCGAACTGAACGAGCTGCAGGCGAACCCGCCCGAGTGGCTGCGCGAGCTGCGCGCCAACGGCCCGCACCCGCGTCCGGTCGTCGCGGCCAGGCTCGGTGTGTCCATCGCGGGTCTCGCCCGCGGCGGTGTCACCGAGGCCCTCACCACCGAGCAGATCGAGGCGCTGAAGAAGGACGGCCCCGAGTGGCTGGAGAAGGAGCGCGCCACCCAGGCCGAGGTCCGCAAGGAAGCCGAGCGGATCAAGAACAAGAAGAACGCCGACAACGACTGACGGCCGTGGGGCCAAGGCGCTCAGAACGGAGACAGGTGCGGTGACGGACGGCCCGGCCGGGACGGCGAAGCCCCTCGCGATGTACCGGCAGGTCGCGGCCGACCTGGGCCGGGAGATCGGCGAGGGCCGCTACGGCTCCGGCGGGCGGCTGCCGGCCGAGGGCGAGCTCGCCGAACGGTACGGCGTCTCCCGGGGCACGGTCCGCCAGGCGATGGCCCTGCTCCGCACCGAGGGACTGATCGCCTCACGGCGCGGCACCCGACGCGTCGTGATCGGGACGCCGAGGCCGCAGAGCTTCGGCGAACTCCTCAGTTTCACCCGCTGGGCTCGCTCGACGGGAGCCGAGCCGGGTGGCCGGATCGTCGCCGCGGAGACCCGGCCCGCCGACGCCACCGAGCGCGAGCGCCTGCGGCTGCCGGCCGGGGCCGAGATCCACGCGGTACGGCGGTTGCGCACGCTCTCGGGGCGACCGGTGATGGTGGAACGCACCGTCTACCCGTCCGCCGTGGGCGAGTTGATCAGCGGGCTGCCTCCGGACACCGTGTCGCACACAGTGGCCCTGGAGGAGTCGGGGGTGCTGTTCGCGGACGCGCAGCACACCATCGATCTGTGCCCGGCCGACGCCGAGGACGCCCGGCTGCTCGGCTGCAGGCCCGGCGATCCGCTGCTGCGCGAGCGGCGGTGCAGCACCGACCCGGCGGGCACGCCGATCGAGTGGTCCGAGGACCGCTATCTACCGGAGACTGTGGCCTTCACCGTCCACAGCTCGGCCACCTCCGGCTCACTGGCCCGCCGGTCGGCGGACGAGGCGTGAGCGGCGATCCGGAGAACGCCGGAGCGGATCACGGTCGTGCGCAGGCGGACTGCTTGAGGAGCCAGTCCTGGGCCGCTCGCAGGACGTCGTCCCGGTCACGTGCCAGCGGGTTCTTGACGATCTCCTCGTCCGGTGGGATCGCCTCGTCGTAGGTACGGCCTGTCCGGTCCGCGTCCTTGACTTCCGTGAGGTTCAGCAGGGCGGCGTCGGACAGCCGGTACGCCTCGTTGCCCGTGGGGACGCCGTAGGTCGGTTCGCCGAAGGAGCGGGTGTGGGGACGCCCGCGGAAGGCCACCACGACCGCCTCGCCCGCGCTGCCTGTTCGTTCACCGGTGAGGACGGCGACCGGCGGGCTGCTCCTCGCGACGGGCGGGGCGTCGCTCCAGCCCTTCGACTTTCCGTCCACGTAGGGGGCGCCGTTCTTGATCGACCAGATGCGCTTCTTGCCGTCGGCATCCACGAACATGCCTGCTGTACGTACTTGTCGTACGCCTGCTAGGATTCCCGCGCCCCGGGAAGGGACAGGTAGCCGACGCCGTTCTTCAGTGAACGGCCCTCCAGTTCATCGAGATGGACCGCGGAGGATTCCAGCTTCTCCTTGGCCAGCTCGGGCTCCATGAAGCTGCTGTGGGCGTCGCCCAGCCTCTGCACTGCCGAAGCGATCGCATCGTAGGTGTCCGCCGGCTTCCGCGCACCGCGTGCCTGCGCGAACGCCTTGTTCCGCAGGTCCGCCCAGTCGACCTCGTGCCGAAGAAGAGAGTGTTCCTCCATGATGTCCAGGGCCTTCGACAGATACGTCCGCGCTGCGGGCGCCATGTCGTCGTCTGCCGAACCCTGCGAACGGCTCGTGCATCCTGTCGCCGCGAGGACTCCTATCAGCCCGGCACAGGTCGACCCACGCAGTGACCGTCCCCACCCCACCCGTCCCCCAGCCGCTTGACGCGGAGAGCAACCCTAACAAGTGCCGGTCAACCTGCTCAGACGCCCCGCAGCAGCCCCGTGAGCAGCGGCCGGAAGTGTGCGAAGTCCGGAGTCGGTGCCTCGGGGTCCTTGGCCTCGTCGTCCCAGCGGCGTACCGCGATCCCGTCGGCCGCATAGCGATTCGCCTCGTACTCGGCGGCCTCGGCCAGAGACATCGGGCCGCCCTGCACCTCCAGCGTGTGCACCGAGGCCGGGGAGAGCCGGCCGAAGTAGCCCGGCTCGACCGCGCACAGATACCGCTTCGCCGCCACGTGCAGCCGGATCGGCTCGGTGACCCCGTGGCCGAACCACTCGGCCAGCCGGTCCGCCCCGGTGTGGCTGTGCCGGTTGTCGATGCCCTCCTCCATCAACTCCGCGCCGCTGACCGGTCCGTGGAAGTGGCCGAGGTCGTGCAGCAGGGCGGCGGCGATCAGTGCGTCGGGCGCGCCCGCCTCCTCAGCACGGGCAGCGGCCTGCAACATGTGTTGCGCCATGGTCACTTGCTCACCGAGGTAGGTATCCGCCCCCTCCCCCTCGAAGAGTTCGGCCAGCCCGTCCACGAACTCCGCACCCGCTACAGCCCGTTGGCGGCGCAGTACGGCCAACGTGCCGGCCAGCGCGTCGAGGTCGGCGTAGGTGCCCTGGAGGTGACGGGCGCCGCTCTCCTCGAAGGCGGTGCGCGCGTGCAGCAGCCGCACATTGTCGAAGATGAGGCAGTCGCCGGGCAACAGCCGGAATTCCAGCTGGAGTTCGGGGCGCAGGGTGATCTCCGCGAAGGTGCGGTAGGCCCGGTAGAAGGATTCAAGCTCGTCGGCGGGGAGCAACAGGGTGCCGATGGAGCGGTTGTTGAAGCGCACCTCGCGGATCCGGCCGTGGCCGTCCACGTCGATCAGCGGCCGGTCGGCGGCCAGTTCGGTGTGCGCGTCGCTGAAGCGGAACGGCACCGGTGTGCGGGTCAGCACCGTGAACGCCTCCGGGTCCTCGGCACGCAGCAGCGCGGCGGCCTTGAACCCGTCCACCAGACCGGAGTCACCGCCGGCCGCCGCGTTGGTCAGGCAGTGCAGCAGTTGGAGGGTGGGCACCGGGTCGCGGTACGGGTTGTCGGTGTGCGGGGTGATCCTGGCGCCGGTGAAGGCGAGGTTGTTGGGGTCCGGTTCGACCCGTACGTCGAAGAGCCGCCCGTAGTTGGTCTCGCGGACGTACCCGAAGGTCCCGGCCACCTCCAGCACCTGGCCCTCGCGGCACGGCACCTCGCGCAGCAGGGCGAAGCCGAGCCCGAGGACCGACTCCAGCACCCGCGCCCTGACCACCGGGTCGCTCAGATATTCCGCCCAACTCGCCTCGGGGAGGCGGCTGTTCAGGTCGGCTGCAGCCCACAGCGTCTTGCCCGTCTCGCCGCGACGATACCCGGGGCCGTCCCCGACGTCGGGCCGGTTGGCGGTCAGCCACCGCGCGGAGTACGCGGACCGGTGTCCGTCGGGTGCCCAGTCGACCTCGACGCCGTCGGCGGTCCGCCGTACGGCGTCGAACGCGAGGTCGGCGGGCAGCTCGGTGATCTGGAACAGCTTCTGGCCGTTGCGCGGGTCCCGGCACCGAGTGCAGGGGCAGTTGTCCCGCAGCCAGGTGAGCGGCAGGTCTTCTACGGACTGTGACATCTCCATCACTCTCTCGCCAAGTTGTATAGCCAACTTTTCCGACAGAGCGAACATCTCAGCGCCGGATGAGCGAGAGGTGACGCGCCGGTCACCCGCACATGAACGAGACCGGCATCAGCGCCGTAGGCCCGCGACGAAGACATCGACCAGCCGGAGGGCGTCATAACGGTCGTCGCCCTCCGCGCCGACGCAGAGGTTTCCGACGCCGCGCATGATCTCGTAGGCCGACAGGTCGGACCGGACCTCGCCGGCGGCAACGGCCGCGTCGAACAGCTGGGCGCACACGGGCAGGAGGCGGTCGAGGAAGTAGGTGTGCAGCGCCTCGAATCCGGCACTGTCCGACCGCAGCACCGCGGCGAGTCCGTGCTTGGTGACCAGAAAGTCGACGAAGAGACTGATCCACTCCTGTAGCGCGGCGTACGGGGTGGCGCCGCTCGCCAGCAGCGCCGGGCCGGCTTCGGCGCAGGCCTCGACCTGGTGCCGGTAGACGGCGATGACGAGGTCCGCGCGCGTCGGGAAGTGGCGGTAGATCGTGCCGAGTCCGACGCCGGCCTCGCGCGCGATGTCGCGCACCGGAGCATCGACACCCGACGCGACGAAGACCTTGGCGGCAGCGTCGAGCAGGGTCTCCTTGTTGCGCCGGGCGTCGGCCCGCTTGGACTGTGCCACGCCGCCCGCGTCCGCCTCGTTGCCACCCACCGCGCAGTTCCTCCACCACTAGAGCTTGCTAAACGGAACAGCGTTCCGTATCGTTTTCCGGAACAGCGTTCCGCTTGCTCATGATGCCAGAGCGGAAGCCGGACGACCAAGCCATGCCTGCCACCACGCGTGGCCGAAGGACGGAAGGCGACATGCCCCGCACATCCCGAACCAGCTTCGGAATCATGACCGCTCCCATGCAGGTCGACTACCACGAACTCCTGCGTGTCTGGCGCGAGGCGGACACCGTGCCGGAGATCGAGCACGCCTGGCTGTTCGACCATCTCATGCCGATCGGCGGCGACCCGGACGGACCGGCGTATGAGGGCTGGACCCTGCTCTCGGCCCTCGCCGCGCAGACCCGCCGACTGCGGCTCGGCGTGATGGTGACCAGCAACCGTTTCCGGCCGCCCGCGCTGCTGGCCAAGATCGCCACGACCGTCGACATCGTCTCCGGCGGTCGGCTCGACTTCGGCATCGGTGTCGGCTCACGCCCGGACCATCCCCTGGCCCGGCGCGAGTACGAGGCCCACGGTCTGCCCTTCCACGACTCCGCGCACGCCGTGGCGAGCCTCGCCGAGGCCTGCACAGTGATCCGGCGGCTGTGGACCGAGGAGCAGCCCTTCGACTTCCACGGCACCCAGCACCACCTCGCCGGAGCGTTCGGCAACCCCAAACCCGTCCAGCGCCCCCACCCCCCGATCCTCATCGGCGGACGCTCGGCCGCGACGCTCCGCGTGGTCGCCGAGCACGCCGACCTGTGGAACATCCCCGGCGGCGACATCGCGGACGCCGTCGACCGCGGCGCGCTCCTCGACCGCTACTGCGCCGAGATCGGCCGCGACCCGGGCTCCGTCACGCGCTCGATCCACCTCTCCGTGTCGTACGACAAGCCGGAGGCCACCAGGGACGCGATCCGCGAGGCGACCGACGCGGGCTTCCACCACATCGTCCTCGGACTGCCTGCGCCCTACCCCGCCGATGCCGCCCGGTGGGTGGCCGCCGAACTGATCGGCAAGGTGGCCTGAGGGTTCGGTCGGTCCGGTCCACGTCAGTCGTGCGGGAACGAGTGGTGTTCGTGCGCGACCAGCCAACGGCCGTGCTCCTTGCGCAGGCCGAAGGTGAGCCGCAGCCGCAGAGCGGGATGTTCGGCGAACTCCTCCGGGGTGCCGCAGCGGAGCAGGGCATGGGCGTAGGCGACATCCGTACCGGCCGTGATGTCGAGGGTGTCGATGTCGAAGCGGGCGCCCTGTGCCTGCCACTCGAAGAACGGCGGCCAGCTGGCGCTGTAGGCGGCGAGACCGTGGATGCCGGCGTGGGGTGGCGGCACGTCGTACATGACGAGGTCGTCCGCGTGGCCCGCCAGTACGCCGTCGAGGTCGCCGCGGTGGACGGCCTCGGCCCAGTCGGTGATCAGGGCGCGGATCTGTGTCGCGTCGTCGGGCATGGACGGCTCCTGTTCCTGTCCCCCACTCCATGGTCTCTCTTGAGCCGACTCCCCGATCTTCCGCACATCATCGCCGCGGCCGGGCGACCGAGACGGATGGCACACTCTCTCTGTGCCGCTGACCTTCGACGACCTCCTCATCCGCGCCACCGCTCTCGCCCGCCCCGGCCGACGTGCCGTCCTCGGCATCGCGGGCAGTCCGGGCGCGGGCAAGACGACCCTCGCGGAGCATCTGGTGCGGGATCTCAACGGCGCCGGGGAGCCGTGGGTCGCGCACGTCCCCATGGACGGCTTCCACCTCGCCGACGTCGAACTGGACCGGCTCGGCCGCCGCGGGCGCAAGGGCGCGCCCGACACCTTCGACGCGGCCGGTTACGCGGCGCTGCTGCGGAGGCTGCGGGAGGAGACCGACGAGATCGTGTACGCGCCCGGCTTCGAACGGGTCCTGGAGCAGCCGATCGCCGGCGCGATCCCGGTGGAACCGACGGCCCGGCTGGTGGTGACGGAGGGCAACTACCTGCTGCTGGAGGCGGGTTCATGGGCGCGGGTACGGCCGTGTCTGGACGAGGTGTGGTTCTGCGAGGCCGACGAGGGCGAACGCGTCCGCCGACTCGTCGCCCGGCACGAGGAGTTCGGCAAGGACCACGAGACCGCCGTGGCCTGGGTGTTGGGCACGGACCAGCGCAACGCCGACCTTGTCGCCACGACGCGCGGCCGGGCGGATCTGGTGATCCCCCCGGCCGCGCTGCCCTCGCCGTACGGCGCGCCGCGCGCCTGAGGTGTCGCACTCACGCGTGGAGCGTGAGCTCCGGCTCCCCGTGGACGTCGCCCGCCGCGTCCCCGATCACGGCGGTGAACGCCTCGGTGCGGACGGTCAGTTCGCCGTTCTCGCTGTTCGTGAACTCGGCGGTGAACGGCCCGGTTCCGGGGCCGTACCGGACGACGAACACGTCCAGGTCCGCCGGCGCGCCCGGTGCCGGGTCGGCCTCCAGGGCCGTGGAGGTGACCAGGTGGCTCCAGCCCTCGTCCGGGTTGCCGTAGCCGCGCGGGTCGGCGGCCAGGGCGAACGCCGCCTCCTGCTGGGAGAGTTCGGAGCGGGCGTCGAAGTGGTCGGCGCCCTCGCCGGTCGGGTGGGTGAGGCGCAGGGCGCCCGCGGAGGTGACGTCGCCCTCCGCCGTCCTGCGCACCCGGTCGCCGTCGTCCGCCGCGTAGGGCAGTCCGGCGAGCAAGTACGGTGCTCCGTCGAGCCGTTCGACGGCGACCGCGGTCCACAGACGCGTGCCGTCGGTGACGTACAGGGACCGGATGTGCCGCAGGAGGTGGTCACGGCCGACGACCGGCTTGGTGACCAGTTTGGCGGTGAGGCCGTCGGCGCGGACGTCGCGGACCCGCACCTCGCCCATCGGGCGGCACAGCAGGAAGCCGTCGAGCACCGGGCCGAAGCCGTGCTGCCGGTTCACGGCCGCGGGCAGGTAGTACGTGCCGTCGGCCTCGACCACAGACGGGGTCATCCTGCTGTCGAAGGCCACCGACACGGTACCGGCGCGGAGTTGATGGCGGACCGCCTCCGTGGACGGTGTGCGGTGCCAGCGCGTGGTGTCCTGGATCTGCCAGACCAGCATCCACGCGAAGTGCCCGTCCACTCCCCCGTCCGGCTTGACCGCGTGCCGGGCCCAGCGGCTGTCGCCCCGGTAGCGGCCGATGTCGGAGCCGATACGACTGCCGAAGTAGCGCAGGCCGAGGACCGACTCGAAGGCGGAGTGCTGCTCGCTGTAGCGCGGGCCGCCGTTGTCGAAGCCGCCGTTGGTCAGGCGTGCGTCGATGTAGCGGGCCAGCGCCTCGCCGTCCTCGGCGAAGACGTCCTCGCCGCTGACGATGTGGGCCTGCGCGAGGAAGGAGAGGGAGATCGGGCCGTAGTTGTTGTCGTACGCGCCGCCGTGCTCGGGTGGGAGGAGGGCGCCGCGGTCGCTCACACGGTGGGCGCGGATCTCGTCGCCGTACACGGCCAGCGCACGCTCACGCACCAACTCCCCTTCCTCCGAGGGGAGATGGCGGGCCAGCATCAGGCCGCCGACGACACACCCGATGGCCTGGTTGCCGGCCTCCTGCGGGTTGAAGAAGGTCGCCTCGGTGAGCCAGCGCCAGTAGCCGTGCGCCAACTCGACGAGAGCGGTGCGCTGTTCGTCGTCAACGAGTCCGTCCGTCGCGTCGAGGATGTTGACCGCCTGGAGCAGCGCCCACACCGTGCTCGGCCAGTCGCCGATGGGGTGTGCGCCCGCCTCCAGGACGTAACGGGCGTACGGGAGCCCGGAGTTGCGGACCCTCAGGTTCGGGTAGCCGGGGTTGTCCTCCGTGTAGACACGTTCCCCGAGATGGAAGGCGAGGCTGTGCCGCACCGCCTCCGGCAGCCTTGGGTCCTTGCCGCGCTGCCAGGCGAAGGCCAGTAGCGACGTGATCCCGAGCGAGGTGTCCCCGATGTCGTCGTAGCAGTCGGGGTGTTCGAGGTTGCCCTCCGGTGTGATGCGCCGCAGGGCCTGCTCGACGACGTCGGCGAGGACCGCGTCGTAGGCCTCCGGGGTGTCGGGGAGGTCGTGCAGCGGGCCGCGCTGGTGGAGGAGGTGCACGGGTGGATCAGCCCTTCATGCCGGGGGTGGCCGTGGCGTGGGTCGTCGGGGTCAGAAGACAGGTGCGGGGCGGCGGGCGCGCAGGGCGAGGCTCAGTGTCTGCGGGCCGTTTCCACCGATGTAGACGCGGTTCCCGGTCGTCGCGTCGGTGCCGCCCACCACCGTGTGGTCCTGGCCCGGGTCGTACCGTAGTACGTCGCCGCGGTCCGGACCGGCGAGGGGTTCGCCCGCCTCGACGTCGACCTCGACACGGATCTCGTCGTCGCCGACCCGGTAGGTCATCGGCCCGGTCGTCAGGCACCAGCGTCCGTCGCCGATCGGTGCGGCGCCCTCCGCAACTCCCCCTGGGCGGAAGGTCAGTTCGAGGCACCAGGGCACTCGTGGTCCGCTGATGTCGATGCGCAGATCGGCGCCGTCCTCCCGCAGGTCCGCTTCGACGCGGGTCGTGTGGGAGACCTCGTCCCGGGGCCGGTCGGGGAAGGCCAGCGCGGCCGAGAAGCGGCCCTCGTCCGCCATGCGGTAGGCGCCGTCGTCGCGTCGCCGGTCCGGTGGGAGCGGCTGGTAGTAGGCGGCCGTCAGGGTTTCGGTGAGCAGGTACCGGTTGTCGGCGAGCTGCTCCATGTCGGCGGCGCGGAACGGGCCCAGGTCGAAGAAGCCCCGGGAGAGGCGGACCGCGTCGAGGACCGCTTCGCCCGCGAACAGCCGTAGGAAGGTGGGGTTGCAGGCGAGCCCCGAGCGGATCCGGCGCTGCTCGGGCACGTCCGAGCCGCCGTACAGGACGCTGTGCGCGGTGGTGGAGGTGCGTGAGGCGAGGCGGGCCGTGGTGATGTAGCGGTGGCTGGGAAGGGGTTCCGGCTCCCGTACCGGCATCTCGCGGCACAGGTCGGGGGTGAGGAGGGTCTCGGCGAGCAGGTCGGGGTCGTCGATGCCGCCGGATTCCGCCCAGTGCGCCGCTCGGCTGAAGTCGCCCCGGCCGGTGCGGATCGCGAGCAGCCGGTAGTGCGGGAGGTAGGGCGCCAGTGGGAACCGCCCGTGCTGGTCCTGGCGCCGCGAGTGGACGGTCTCCACCGTGCCGTCGGGTCTGATGAGGTCCAGGGTCGCGGTGAGGTTGCGTTCGACGGCGTCCCGCAGGTCGGGGCGGTCGAGGACGTCGGCGAGGAGCAGGAGCGACGGGTTGGAGACGTGGGAGGCGTAGACGGCGCTGCGCTCCGAGTACAGGCCCTCCGCGTCGATGTCGACGCCCTCCGCCAGCCACTGCCCGACGCGGGCGAGCAGCCGGCCGTCCGGGAAGGAGCGATGCAGCCGGGCCAGTGCCGCGCACAGTTCCCAACGGTGGTTGGGAGTGTGCACCCCGCCCACCACAAGGCTTTCGGACGCCGCGCCGGCGATCTCGGCGAGCGCGGCCGTGACGTCGCGCAGTTCCGGACCCGCGCCGGCGGAGAGGATGTGCGCGTCGCACACGTCGTTGACGGTGAACGCGGAGTCCGGCGGCGACTGCACGTTGTCGCCGCCGGCGAAGAGGCCG
>NZ_JAWOAI010000331.1:0-11219 GCF_033194735.1 Streptomyces sp. W16 | reverse complement strand
GTGCGTGCCAAGCGGGAGCCCCGCACGCACCCCGGCAATCGTGGGGGCGTCCGCGACGGTTCAAGTACCGGCCACGAACTCGACCGCCGCCACCTGCGGGGTGGTGCCGGGCCGCGTCCGCACGGGGTCGGCCTCGCCGAGCGCGACCGAGAGCGCGGCGTCGTACAGGTCGAGCCCGGTGGCTCGCAGCAGTACGTCGCTGATGAGCCCGCCGGCCGGCCGGAAGGCGATCTCGATCAGGTGCCACCGGTCGCCGTCGCGCTTGGCCTCCAGGTGGAGGACGGCGCTGTCGATGTCCAGCGCGGTCACCACGCTGTCGACGAAGTGCCGGGCCGACGGGCCCAGTTCGCGCTGTGTCGCGGGGTCGATCACGTGCCGCGTCTCGACGAAGGACGGCGGGGCGGTGCAGGTCTTCTCGGTGACGCCGACGAACAGGGTGCGTCCGGCCGACACCACGGCTTCCAGGGAGAGCTCCGGCCCCGGCACGAAGTGCTCGACCAGCGCCCGCGGTTGACCGGTGGTGGACATCACGGCCGACAGCGCGGCGGGCAGTTCGGCCGGGTCGGCCACCCGCCGGATGCCGAGACTGGCCGCGCCGTCGACGGGCTTGACGATGACCTCGCCGGACGGAGCCGAACGCAGCAGCTCCTCCGCCTCGGCGGGGTCCGCGGTGAGCACGAACGGCAGCTCGGCGCCGGTGCCGGCCAGCCGACTGCGCACGTCGGCCTTGTGGGTGAGCTCCTCCGCCACCGCGGGCCCGGCGCCGGGCAGCCCCCACTCCTTCGCGAGGCGGGCCGCTATCCGGGTGCCCCAGTCGTTGAAGGCGAGGATGCCGTCGACCTTGCCCGCGAACGACTTGAGGCGGTCCAGGTCCGGCCCCGGGTCCTGATGGTCGGTCAGTTGCCAGGCGTGGTTCTCGGTGGCCAGCCGGTCGTAGCGGGAGTAGGCGGTTTCGTCCACGAGGATCGTGTCGACACCCCTGCGCTCAGCCACCGCGAAGAAGCGTTCACGCAGTGGTCCGATGCCGATGACCAGGACGGTGGGACGTGCGTTCAAGGCAATCTGTTCCTTCGTGAGTGGTGCGGCGGGCATGAGTGGTGCGGGAGAACAGTCGTGGGCGGGAGACGGCAGGGTTCCTGGGTCCGTCAGGTGGCGAAGGCCGCGTCAGTGCGGCGCAGCAGCGCACGGTGGGCGGGAGCGCCGGGCGGTACGGCGCTCAGCAGCGGTCGTGCCACAGCCCCCCTGTGCAGCTTGGCAGTCGGGGTTCCCGTGCTGAGCAGCACACCGCGGGCTCCGTTGCCGCGGGCCAGCCGCATCGGCAGATGGTAGGCGACGTGGAAGTACGCGCCGATCTCCGCGCTTCCGGGGCCGAGCCCGACCATGCGCGGCAGCACCTCGCGGGCGCCCAGCACCACGGTGGAGCTGGCCACGGCCGTTCCGCGGTGGTCCCGCACGAGCGTCACGCAGAAGCGGGGGCCGAAGGCCTGCCTCAGGCGCTCGTTCACGCGCAGCAGCCGTGCCGGATCACCCGGGATTCCGTGTTTCTCGTCCGAGCACGCCTCCAGCCGCGCGACCTCCCGCTGGATCTCCTCGGTCAGGTCGCCCTGGTGGATCTCGGCGGTCGCACCGGCCTCCTCCAGGGACGCCAGCTCCCGCCGCAGCCTGCGTCGCCGGTGCGCCGAGAAGCCCGCGAGGTAGGCGTCCTCGTCGGCTCCGACGTCCGGGATCCGGAAATAGCGATCGGTGACGCCCACGCTCCAGCCGCGCTCCCGCAGCCGCGGCAGCACGGGGCTGTCCTCGTCGAGATGCAGGAAGGTGAGCAGCCGCCCCTGCGCGCCCGCATACCCCTCAAGGGCGGTCACCAGGGCGTCCGCGTCGAACTCCGCGCCGCCCGCGGGGAAGACGGACGGCCCGTATCCGAGGGCGCACACGTTCAACTGGCGCAGCCCCTCGGCCCTGGCCTCCTTGATGTCCGCCTCGGGCTGATCCACCCCGCGGCCCGTGCCGGCGGACACGTCGGTGCAGTTCATCCGGGAGAAGCCGGAGTGGTCGTCCTGGACGCGCACCGCGCAGGCGGCCCCGGCTCCGGGGACCTCCAGAAAACCCACACCGTCCTCGGGCCACCGGTTCGCGGTGAGCCAGGCGCACGAGGCCCGGGGGTCCGCCGGATCGGCGTTCCAGTAGCCGGCGGGCAGACCGTCCGCCGCCGTGTACCGCGTGACCGTCACATCGCCACCGCTTCCACTCCGTTGCGCACATGACCCCACCGCACCCGCGTCTCCCGGTGGATCCGCCAGATGTTGTCCTCCGTCAGCAGCCGGGAGACGACACCGGGGTACGCCTCTTCGAAGAAGGAGTACGGCGGGGGGACTTCGACACCTTGGGAACCGTAGTCCAGGTGATCGTCCATGCCGTGCCGGCGGGTGATCTCGGTGCCCGGGTGGTACGTCAGGATGTTCGGGCTGGCGAGCATGAGGTAGCCGTCGTCGATGAGCCGGCCCACCTCCTCTATGGTCTCGGCGATGCTGTTCTCGTCCTCGCCGTCCAGCCCGAAGAGGACCGAGCTGCCGACGCGGATCCCGGCCTCGCGCAACAGCCCCAGCGCGAGGCGCACGCGTTCCTTCCACGGCGTGCCGCGCCGCACGTTCTTGTGGACGTGCCGCATCACCTGCTCGGACATGCTCTCGATACCCAGGTAGACGTAGGTGCAGCCCGCTTCGCGCATCCGGGTCAGGCCCGCCCGTACGATCTCGGACTTCGGGCCGGTGAGCACGTCGACGGTGAGCTGGGCCCCCCACTGCAGAACGCTCAGGCCGCGGTCGATCTGCCGTGCCTCGGCCAGAGCGTTACAGAACTCCCTGATGCGCGGCCAGGACCCGGACCAGAAGATCGAGTCGTCGAAGAAGGCGGCCTCGGCACCGTATTCGACGTACTCCCGCAGTCGTTCCACCATGCGCTCGGCATCGCCGGCCACCGCCCGCCTGACCTGGCCGAGCAGCGCGGACTCCGAGCAGAAGGTGCACCGCATCGGGCAGGTGCCCGAGACGAGGACGTGAGCGCACCGGGACGTCGTACCGTCGTCACGGGTGAAGATCGGGAACCGGGAACGGATCAGGAACGGAGCGTACGGAGCCGGCTCCTGTTCCGCGGGGACAGGCGGGCCCTCCACCCGGAAGGCCGTCCAGCCGGTGGTGCCGCGGACGAGGATGCTGCCCCGCCCGTACTCCTGGCCTCCCTCGGTGGCCATCCGCTCCAGCTCGGTGGCGACCTGCTCGGCGGTGGTCGCGCGGGTCGCCAGGTCCATGGAACGGGCGACGGCCCGCAGAGTGAGGTCGAGCAGCGGGGCGCCGTCACCGCTCACGACGACGTCCACCGGGCCGGGGCCGGGCCGCCGCGCGCCGGTGGCGGTGGAACTGGGCGCGAGATACACCTCGGCCGGCTGCTGCCGGCGCACCGTCTCGTCCGCGTGCCGTCCGCCCATCACCACAAGGGAGTTGGGACATTCCGCCTTGACCAGGGCGGCGATCTCCAGGGCATAGCGGTGTGCGGGGGAGACGGCGCTGATCAGGACGACGGAGGGGCCGCGCCGCCGCAGCAGGCTCACGAGGTCGGCGCGGGTCCGAGGGGTCCAGGTCCGGGGATCGAAGACGGTGTCGTCGGTCGTCCGCACCTCGGTCTCCTGGCGGCGGGACACGTCCGGCCGCTCCTTCTTGCCGGGGAGGCGGGGCCACAATGGGCACAGGTCGTTGTACACGTCGGCAGGGCCGAAGGGATCGGTGAACGAGGCCGTCGCCCGTGCCATCGGATAACTCAGCGCCGAATAAAGGGCCATGGGATCACCGGGATAGGCGACGTCGTTCTCCTCGTCGGTGATCACCGGCGCGAGAATCGCCAGCACACCGAATGCGCGCACCGTCCCGGCGGCCTCGAATCCGGCGTGGCGCACCTCGGCCTGAAGCCGGCGGCGCCGGGTGCGCAGTACGGGGTTCTCCCGCGTCGCGATGTCGGTGTCGTGGCCGCCGATGTGCAGCAGAGCGGGCCCGAATGTGGCCCGAACCTGAATGCTCGTCACGCCGCCACCTCTTCCTTCCACTTGTCCGCCAGGGCACTGATGTGCGCGGGCGCCGTTCCGCAACAGCCGCCGACGAAGCCCAGCCCGAATTCCACGGCCCAGCCGTACGCCAGGTCGGCGAACACCGAGGGCGAGAGGGCAGGCGGGAGGGTGCGCTCGCTGTGCTCCCAGCGGTCGAGCGCCGTCCGGTCCTCCAGGTTGGGATAGACGCCGACGGGCACGCCGAGGCCGTCGAGCCGTTCCAGCGCGCGCGGGACGGCCGTACGGGGCAGGCAGTTGGCCGCCACCGCACTCGCTCCGGCGTCGACGCAGGCCAGTGCGGCCTCGCGGAGCGCGTCACCGTCGGGAAGGGTGGCTCCGTCCGTGACGACAAAACTCACCCAGGTCCTCAACCCGCGCCGGACCGCGGCCTCGACCGCGATCACGGCCTCGCGCCGCGTGCACTGTGTCTCGACGAGAACCAGGTCGGCCCCGGAGTCCGCGAGTACGTCGGCCATCCAGCCGTGCTCGCGGGCGAGGGAGTCCGCGTCCGGCGTGAGCGCCGGGGTGTAGCAGTCCTCTACGGGTGCGACGGAGGCGGCCACCAGGGCGTGCGGTGTTCCGGCGGCCCGACGGGCCCGTACGGCACACGCCACGGCCCGGTGCACGTAGCCGGCCTGTTCGGTGTCGGGCACGCCCATGCGGGACAGGGCCCGGGTGTTGGTGCGGAAGGTGTTGGCGGTGACGAGGTCGCTGCCGCTCTCCAGGAACTCCGCGTGGACCTTCACCAGCGCGTCCAGCCCGGCCGGGTCGCGCAGCGGCGCGCTGGTGAGCCACGGCGCGAGCATGGGGATGCCGGCCGCCTGGAGACCGGTGGCCGTACCGCCGTCGAGGATCCTGGGAAGGGGGCTCATGCGATCTCCCCGAGATTCCGCGAGGTGTTCTCCGCGCCGCCCCACGCCAGGAACTCGTCGACCCATTCGGCGGGCATCAGATTTATCTTCTGGTCGGCGAACGGGCGCTGCTGGGGAGGGATCCAGTCGTCGTCGCCGCGGCCCGGGACCGAGCCGTCGGGCCTGACGATGTGCGGGCCGTAGTAGAACCAGGCGATCTGCCCCACGAACTCGTTCAGCACCGCCCTGTGTATGTCGGGGGAGAACATGCGCAGATGCGCGAGAGCCACGGAGAGTTCACCGCGGAGATTGAAGGGGGCGCGCATGAGGTAGTGCCCGAAATAGTCGTGGGTGGCGCGCAGTACGTCGTTGCGGAGGGCCGGTGTGCCGTCGATCTCGGTGCCCGACTGCGACAGGAGGGGGTTGTCGGGATCCTCGTAACCCTCCGGTCCGTGGCCGTGCTCCGTGGGGAACACATAGAGGTCCTCACCGGCGTCCAGGGCCTCGCAGAGCTCGCGGGAGGCTCCGTAGGGCTGCCCGGAACTCCGGAAGTAGCGCACCTTCAGCCCCATGTCGGTCATACAGGCGAGCTGGGCGCGCGCCTCCTCCGCCATCCGCAGGTACTGGCCACGGGCGTCGGGATCGTTGGGGAGGCTCTGTTGTTCGTGAAAACGCTGCGCTATCTTCCGCACCAGACGTTCCGGAACGCCGGGTGCCCGGAAATCGGAACCGACCCACTTTTCTTCCAGATTGGCGCGGCGAAGATAGAGCCGAGAGACCTCGCGAACGTCGACGACCATGAGAAAACCCCCGTGATATCCGTTTCGTGAACGGAGCGACAGCCCTTGGTGCGGCGGATTCCATGGTTGCCGCGGGGCGGTGCGGGGGCATGCCGCAGGAACCGGTGACACCGTTTCGGGGGACGCCGTCGCGCCCGTGCGAAGGGGAGGCGGGAACGCACCGGGACCGAATCGGGAAGCCGCGGGCGGATGTTGAGTGCATGCGAACTGCGATTTGTGAGCGACAGCCGTTGGTCCTCATGGGCCTGGCGCACCTGCTGGGTGCCCAGTCGTCCTGCGAAGTGGTGTTCACGTCGACCGGTGCGCTTCCCGGTGCCGGAGACCGGATCGATGTCCTGGTCGTGGGGGAGAGCGTGGCGGCCGGCCTGCCGGAGACGTGTACGTGGTCCGGCGCCGGGGACGAGGTGCCGGACGTGGTGGTGGTGCGGGCGGACGCGACCGCGGAGGAGGTGCTGCGGTCGGTGTCCGAGGCGGTGGCGCGCTCGTCGACGGCGTCCGTGGCGGAACGCCCGGCGGCGGCCTTGTCACCGCGGGAGCAGGAGGTACTGCGTTTCATCGCGCTGGGATTGACCCATGGGCAGGTGGCCCGGCGTATCGGGATCAGCCATCACACGGTGGACACTTACGTCAAACGAGTACGGTCGAAGTTCAGCGTCGGAAACAAGGCCGAACTCACGCGTATCGCACTCGGCTTGATGCCACTTTGAGCGAACCTTTACCTGCGCCGGAACCCTGTGACCAACGCCGTACCATTCGCTCCCCAAACCTCTTATGATCGCGAGGCGAGGCTCTAACCGGGCCTCTGTAGAGCCCCTACCAGGGCTTTCTGCATGACGGGGGGACAGAGCATCCATGTCCGAACAGGGAGACGGAGCACTGCGGTTCAACATCCTCGGACCGCTGGAGGGATGGCTGGGAAACACCCGGCTGCGCCTGGGCGGAGCGATCCAGGAACGGGTTCTGACGACCCTGCTGCTCGAACCGGGCAGGGTGGTACCGGTGTCACGCCTGGTACAGGCCGCGTGGGACGAAGATCCACCGGCAACCGCCACGCACCAGATACGCAAAGCCGTCGCCGACCTTCGGCGGCGCGTGCCGGACGGCAGCAGAGTGGTCGTCACCGAAGGGCCGGGCTACCGGGCCATGGTGGCCGACACCGAACTGGATCTGACGGAATTCGGGATCCACATCCGTGAAGCGGGCCGCGCGGTCGCCGAGGGCAGACCCCCGGACGCCGTGGAAGCACTGCGCCGGGCGCTCGCGCTGTGGCGCGGGCCTGTCATGGCGGACACGGGAGGCGCCGTGATCCAAGCGGTCGCGACCGCGCTCGACGAGCGCCGACTGGCCGCCGCCGAGCAGTTCTTCGAACTGCGCCTCGGTCTCGGCGAGGCCGCCGAACTGATCGGTGACCTCCGGGACCTCATCGCCAGGAACCCCTTGCGCGAGACCCTGCGGGGCCAGTTGATCCTGGCGCTGTACCGCACCGGCTGTCAGGCGCAGGCTCTCCAGGAGTACCAGAGGGTCCGGGAACTGCTGCTGGAGGAACTCGGGATCGACCCCGGACCGAGACTGAGCGAGTTGCACGCCGCGATCCTGCGCGAGGCCCCCGAACTGGGCGTACCCGGGCTCCTGTTGCCGCCGCCCCCCGAGCCGGTGGCACAGTCCGCCGCCCCTGCCGCCACCCCGCGGACCGACCGGCCCGCGCCCCCTTGCACCCTGCCCTGCGACCTCTCCGACTTCACCGGTCGGAAAAGGGAACTGGACGCGCTGGTCGACCGCATCAACGGCGGCGGTGAAGCAGCGCAACGACGCAGCCGGATCGTGGCGATCGACGGAATGGGAGGCAGCGGCAAGACCTCTCTCGTCGTACGCGCGGCCCATCAGGTGGCCGCGGACTTCCCGGACGGCCAGCTCCACCTCGACCTCCGCGGCTTCACCCCCGGTGAGCCGCCGGTCTCGCCGGCGACCGCACTCGACGTACTGCTCAGGGCGCTCGGCACCCCGGGTGACCGAATACCCGACGACATCCAGGGCCGCACCGCGCTGTGGCGCTCCCAACTGGCCCAGCGCCGGCTGCTGTTGCTGATCGACAACGTCGTCGACGTCGGCCAGGTGCTTCCCCTGCTGCCCGTCTCGCACGGCTGCCTGGTCCTGATCACCAGCCGGGCCAGGCTCGTCGACCTCGACGGAGCCGAGTGGGTCTCGATCGGCCCGATGTCCCATGAGGACAGCACGCTGCTGATAGAGGAAGTGCTCGGTACTACGCGCGTCGCGGCCGAGTCGGAGGCGACGGCCGAACTGGTCCACCTCTGCGGCCGTCTTCCGCTGGCGCTGCGCATCGTCGCCGCCCGGCTGCGCAACCGACCGCGCTGGACCGTGGAGTACATGGTCGACCGGTTGCGTGACGAGACCCGCCGGCTGGAGGAGCTGAGCGCGGGCGAACGCAGCGTCGCGGCCTCCCTGCGGCTCTCGTACCAGATCATGGACGAGGAACACCGCATCGCCCTGCGCATCCTGGGCCTGCACCCCGGTGCAGACATCGACGTGTACGCCGCCGCCGCCCTGCTGGGCACGGACCAGCACGACGCGGAAAACGTACTGGAACGGCTGCTGGACGTGCACCTGCTGGAGCAACCCGCCATCGGGCTCTACCGGTTCCACGACCTGGTCCGCAACTTCGCACAGAGCCAGTGCGGTCCGGACACCGCGCGGGACGACACCGCGGCCGTCCAACGCCTGCTCGACTACTACGTCACGATCACCGAGACGGCGTGCGAGCTGCTCTTCAGCGGCCGAAAACGCCGCTCCACCGGCATACCTCCCTATCCCGGTGACCAGCCGCTGTTCGTGGACGCGGCGCGCACCGGCCGCTGGTTCGACCGGGAACACGGGAACCTGATCGCGGCCATCTCCCTCGCGTACCGCCGCGGCCTCGACCGCCACACGGTGTGTCTCGCCCGCAACATCGTCTTCAGGCTCAACGCCCGAGGACAGTTCCAGGAGTTCAGGGACGTCGGCCGCATCGCCGTCGAGGCCGCCCGCCGGCTGGAGGACGTGAGCCTGCTGAGCGTCAGCCTGTCCAATCTCGGCGTCGCCTGCTGGAAACTGGGGCACTTCGAAGAGGGACTGGAGGTGGCCACCGAGGCACGTGACGTCGCCGTCCGCCTGCGCGACCAGCACACCGAAGCACACAGTGAGTCCACGATCGGGCTGTTGCTCACCGTGCTCGGGCGACACCCCGAGGCGCTGCTGCATCTGGAACGCGCCATCGCCCTGGAACGGAAGCTGGAGATTCCACGGGCCGAGGCCGAGACGCTCACCAACCTCAGCACCCTGTACGCGCAGTGGGGCAGGTGCGAGGAGGCGGCCACCGCCGCGCGTCAGGCCCTGGAACTCCACCGGACCTTCGAGTACCGCGACAACCACGTGATGGCGCTGACCGATCTGGCCTTCGCCCACCTGGGACTCGGCGAGCACGAGGACGCGCGCCGATGTCTCGAAGAGGCGCGCGCCATGTGCGACTCCACGAGCCCGCCGGGAGACGTCGCGTTGGCCCTGGCACTGTCCGCCGAGGTCGACGAGTGCCTGGGCCACCCGTCGGAAGCGGCCGGCTTCGCGCGCCGGGCGCTGGAGCTCGCACGCATGAGTGGCAGCCCGACGCGGCAGGCGAAGGTCGAGAACCTCATCGGCGCGTTCTGCCGGCGGAGGAACGAGCACGAGAGGGCCCTGTCGCTGCACGCCCACGCCCATGAACTCGCCACCGCCATCCAGTACCGGGCGGAGAGCGCACGGGCGTTGCACGGGATGGCCTGCGCGGAGGAGGCACTCGGTGACACGGCCCGGGCCCGTGAACACAGGGGAGCGGCGGCGGAGTTGCTCGACTCGATGGGCTGTCGTGCACCTCTGGTCGACGATCCGGTCAGGACGTGACCGAGGTGGGTCCCTGATTGTCCGCGACGACGCGGTGGGTGGAGTGGTGATGGTCGGTCGCGCCGTGGCCGGCCGTCGCTCCCACGCCGAGTACCAGGGCCGCGGCAGAGAGGGCGCCGACGAGCGTGGTCAGCATTTTCCGCATGTTTCTCCTTGGTGACGGGTGCCGCTTGAGGTGACGTCGTCATGCTCGTCGCGGCCCTTCCCGTCCCGGTCCCGTCTCGTTACCGCCTCCTCACCGCAGCGTCGGCGCCTCTGCGCACAGGGCGTTCCACCTCTGCCGCACGGCGGCGAGCCGCTCGCCCACCTCCTGGCGGGAGCCGCCGTGCACGATGACCTGGACGTGCTCGGGGACGTCCCCATCGGCTTCCGCCACCCGGACGTCATCGACGTGGTCCATCGCGCCGACGACGTCCAGAACCGCCGCCAGGCCCGCTCCGCGGTGGCTCAGCGGCAGGCGGGCCAGGGCCGCGGACCGGACGGGCGCCGGATACCGCCGCGGCGATCCGGACAGCGCCGACAGGACGTCCTCCTCCGGGACCCGGCCGGTCGACGCCCGCACCAGGCGCCGGATCGGCTGCGCGCCCAGCCGTGCCTTCGAAGCGGCGATCCGCGGGCCGTTCCCGGTGACGACCACCTGGGTGTGGGCGGGCCCCGACTGGAGCCCCGCCAGGTCCAGCAGCGCCCGTACCGCGGTGCGGATCTCGGCCGTGTCCGCCTCCGACAGGGCCGCCGGATGAAGCAGATCGGCACCGCCGTACGTGCCGGTGGTCATCCCGGTCACCTCGTGCATGCCCTCGCAGGTGAGCGTGTCCACGCTGACCCGCGGTCCGGACAGGAACTCCTCGACCAGATGGGGCCCGGCGGGGGCGTCGGCCACCCATTTCTCCAGGTCGTCCCTGCTCCGAATGACGGTGGTCCTCGGCACCGGGCCGGCCTTGACGGCCACGGGCAGCGGGAAGTCCTCGACCAGCGCGCGTACGGCCTCCACCGTCGTGGCCGACTCGGCCCGGACGACGGACACCCCGCTCTGGTTGAGGATCCGCCGCATGACCGCGGGATCACGGAGCCTGCGCAGGGGCTCCGCCCGCGTCGGTGACAGTTCCCGAAGAGCCCGCTCGACGGCGAGGTGAAGCACCTCCGAGTCACCGAGGTACACGATGTGCGGGATCTCGTGCGTGCGAGCGGTCCTCACCAGGGCGGAGTGCAGCGCGTCAACGTCGTCCAGGTCCACCGACGACCGTCGGTCGGTGTCCGGTGCGGCGGTCGCCGGACACCCGACCGACCAGGTGTCGAAACCCGCCGCTGTCGCCGCCGAACGTAACCCGGCGTCCGGTTCCAGGAGCAGCATCCGACGTGGATTCACCGTCACTGCCTCCCTTTCTGTAGTCCCGCACGTGCTGGTGGAGGAGCGGACCTGTCAGTAGTAGTGGCGCATGATGTCGGTGGCCCAGGTGGGTTGGGTGGTGGTGTTCTGGGGGCCGAATTCGGTCATGTAGGGCTTGATGTCGAGGACGGGGGTGTTGTCGACGGCGTCGAGGCCCT
>NZ_JAWOAI010000330.1:0-11338 GCF_033194735.1 Streptomyces sp. W16 | reverse complement strand
CGAGCGGACGTCGGACCTGGCGGTGCTCACCCCGCAGGAGCTCGCCGTCGCCCGCCTGGTGGCGTCCGGGCTGACCAACCGGCAGGTGGCGCGCGAGCTCGTCATCAGCGTCAAGACCGTCGAGTACCACCTGGGCCGGATCTTCCCGAAGCTGGGCGTGGACTCCCGCACCCGTCTCGCGGCCCGCCTGGCCGGCGGGCCCGAACCCCGCTCCTAGGGATACCCCGGGTGCCGCACCCGGGGTGCCGGGCCGATCCGATCCGTAGCGTCGGTGGAACTTCGCACCGCGAGAGCCCAAGGCCCGTAGCGGAGGAAACCCAACCACACGCAATCAACCGGGGGATCGACTGTCATGGCCGACAACACCAGTCAGATAGTGACCGACATACCGCACGCCAAGGTGAAGGCGGTGGCCGAACGCGTCGTGCAGGAGCTGAGGCTCGCAGCCGAGAAGGTGGCGGCGCACCACGCCGAGCCCGCCAGGTACCCGATGCCCGAGGACAAGGGCGCCGCGGAACACCTGCTGGCCCAGCGCTTCGACCGGCTGCCCGACGACAAGAAGAAGCGGGCGGCGGACGCGGTCGTCGCCGACCTCAAGGACGTGACGGGCCGGGCCCGCCGCCTCGGCGACCTGGCCCGGGTCGACCTGCGTTCACCGGCCTCGGTCGACGCGCAGATCCAGCGGATGCCCTTCCCGGACCGGTTGAAGTTCCCGGCCGACGAACTGCGGAAGCTGCCGTTCCTCCTCCCCGAGCAACCGCAGGCCGGCGAGGGGGCCGGAGCCGTACCTTCCGCGCTGCACAAGCTGGAACTCCGCATCCAGAGTGTGAAGTGCCTGGCCGAGACGTCGGAGCTGGGCTCGGACGAGATCTCCCTCGCGGGGACCAGCGTGGACGAGAGCGGCGACACTCTGAAGATCAGTCCGTTCGACGTGCGCAGCTTCGACGACGGAGACGTCAAGACGTACGCGCCGCCGAAACAGTTCCACTGGTTCAACCTCGACGAAGGAGGCACCGCCTACCCGAAGCCGTACTTCGTCACGCTGGTGCTCGCGGAGGTCGACTTCGGCGGTCTCGCCGCCTACGTCGACCAACTGCTGGACCTGGTCAGGACGAAGGTCGCCGCTTATCTCGCCGCCGCCGTCGGCGCGGCGATCGGCGTTTCGGGCGGAGTGCTCGGCGTCCTCATCGGCATGGCAGTCGGCGCGGCCATCGGCTGGGCCTTCGACCAGCTCAAGGGCATCGTCGAGGACGACGTGTTCACCCCCGTGACCCTCAGCACCATCATCCCGGCACTGACCGGCCGCTGGAACGGCAAGCCCGAAACGGCCGCGGCATCCGCTGACTACCGCGGCTTCGGCGGGCACTACCGCGTGACGTACACCTGGCGCATGTTCAACTGAGCCGTGCGCCGCGGCGACCGGTCGCGGCACAGCGCCAGTCCGGATACGGCCTGGCGCTGAGCCGGTCGGGCGGTATGTCCTGGCGGGGCGGGCGAACACTATGAACGCAATGATCGACGGCTAGTCCCCGAGTGGGGCGGTTCCTAGCATCACGGTTCGCAGGGCAACTTTGCACAGCGAATCCATAGGAGCCGCTCCCGTGACGACACTTGACCCGCCCGTACCGGTACGCCGGCGACTCGCGCCCCCTCGCTACCGCCGGGCAGTACTGGCCGCCGGTGTGACCGCAGCACTCCTCGGCACGCTCGGCAACGCCCCCGAGCCCCGGACACAGAGCGCACGGCCCGCGGTAGCCACCTGCCCGTCCAACCTGGTCGGGAAGGCGACGTGTTACACCGGGCAGGACACCAACGGGGCGTACTACGCGATGGCCGTTCCGACCCGCTGGAACGGATCCCTCGTCGTGCACGCGCACGGCGGACCCGATCTCGGCGACTCCTCGGACCCGTCACGCAGCACCGACGATCTGGGGCGTTGGGCGGTCATGGTCGAGGAGGGGTACGCGTGGGCCGGCTCCTCCTACCGCCGCGGTGGCTACGGGACCCGGATGGCCGCCGCCGACACCGAGAACGTGCGCAGACTGTTCGTCTCGGAGTTCGGCAGACCGAAGCGGACCTATGTGCACGGCCAGTCCTGGGGCGGCGACGTCGCCGCCAAGGTCGCGGAGACCTACGGCCGACGCCCCGGTGCCTACGACGGCGCGCTGCTCACGAGCGGTGTCCTGGGCGGCGGCTCGCGCGGCTACGACTACCGGGTCGATCTGCGGGTGGTCTACCAGTACTACTGCCACAACCACCCCCGCCCGAGCGAGCCGCAGTACCCGCTGTGGCAGGGCTTGCGCGCGGACTCCACCATGACGAGCGCCGGGCTCCGTGCCCGCTTGCAGGAGTGCACGGGATTCGCCTCCGCTCCCACGGAGCGGACAGCGCTCCAGCAGCGCAACCTCGATGACATCCTCGCCGTCACCCACATCCCGGAGCGCGCGCTCGAATCACATCTGCGGTTCGCGACCTTCACGTTCCGGGACATCGTGTCGAGCCGTCTCGGCGGCCGTAATCCCTTCAGCAACCGAGGTGTGTGGTACTCGGGTTCACACGACGACAAGGCGCTCAACGCGGGCGTCGAGCGGTTCTCGGCCGACCCCACAGCGCGCCGGGACCTCTCCTACGACAGCGACCTGACGGGCAAGGTCTCCATCCCTGTCCTCACCCTGCACGCGATCGACGACCCGACGGCCTTCGTCGAACACGAGTCGGCCTACCGCGCCACTCTTCAGGGCGCAGGCAGGGGCGGCAACCTCGTCCAGACCTTCACGAAGGAGACCGAGCACAGCGCGCTGAGCGACTCCGAGTACGCCAACTCCCTTGCCGCTCTGGATACTTGGGTACGCCACGGGCGCAAGCCGACCGCGCGCTCGGTCGCGGCGTCCTGCGCCGCCTTCGACCAGAAGTACGGCAGCGGGTGCTTCTACGACCCGGCCTTCCGCCCCGCGCCGTACGCCTCACGGATCCGTCCCCGGCCGGGCGGGCTCGCCTGGCCCGCCATGACCGCGAAGCAGGAGCGGGCGTGGAGCCGGATCGACGGAGTGGGGATCACTCCCTGAACCCCGGCTGCATGAGGTCCTCCGGGGCGGAGTCCGCCGGCTGGTTCCCGGGCCGGTCCTGTCGGACCGGCCCGGGAGGCTCACTGGACGTAGGTGTAGTGCGGGCTGTCGTACTGGGGCCCGTTCTTCTCGTAGGTGAACCAGTAGGTCAGGGTTGAGCCGGTGGTGAGTGCGACGTTCTGTGTCCAGGTGCCGCCGCTGTTGGTCATCCGGAAGTTCTGCTGGCCGGAGCCGTTGACGAGGTAGTGCACATCGACGTACGCCGCAGGTGTGGTCGGGACGAACGTGATCTGCGCCTGATTGGCGCTGACGTGGGTCACTCCGGCGGTGTAGTCCGGCGTCGTCGTGCTCCCGCCGGTGCTTCCGCCCGTCGTACTGCCTGTGGTTCCGCCGGTGGTGCTCCCGCTCGGGCTCTGCTGGTAGACGGCGAACCAGTCGACGCTCATGGCGGCACCTGATGTGATGCTGCCCGCCTGCGCGGCCGAACTGCAGCCGCAGACCTTGTCGGGGTAGGAACCGGCGATCGCCAGGTCGAAGATGGCCATGAATCCGTGATCGACGGCCGCCTGCCACGTCGCGACCGAAACCTGGTTCTCATTGACGGTGAAGGTCAGATTGCCGTCGAGGTAGAAGCGGAGCTGCTCCGCGGAGGTGTTCGTGCGGTCGATGATCGCGGAGTACGTGTGGTAGCCGGTCTGGCAGCCCGCGCACGGCTGAAGGTCGCTGGTGATGCCGTCGGGGTCGTGGCACTCGCCCGCCCACACGCCGCAGTGGAAGGTGGTGGAGTGTTTGCTCAGCGCGTTGACGTCCTCCATGATGTCGAACTCGCCGATGCTCGGCCAGTTCGTCGCGCCGACCGGGCGGGCCGCGCCGCCCATCGCCCAGAACGCGGGCCAATAGCCCAGTCCGCTCTGCGGGTTGGGCTGGAGGATGGACGCGCTCATCTGGAGCTGTCCGCCGGCAGGGGCGGCGAAGTCGGTGCGCTGGGTCTCGATGCGTCCCGAGGTCCAGTGGCCGGACCCGTCACGGAGAGCCTTGATGACCAGGTGTCCCTGTCCGTCCTGGTAGACGTTGTTGGTGGAGTCGGTGGCCGATTCGACTTCGCCCGTTCCCCAGTTGGCGGCACCTCCGGCGTAACTGGTGCCCAGGTCGTACAGCCAGTCGGTCCGGTTGAGCGCGCTGCCGGACGAGCCGTTGAAGTCGTCCGAGAAGAGGGTGGTCCAGCCGGTCGGAGCGCCTGGTACAGCCGCCGAGGCGCTGCCGCCGCTACCGATCAGGCCTACGAGCGTGCCGATGAGCAGCAGCAGAGCGCTACCCAGAACGAGGGGGACGGTTCTCTGGCTGCCGGCAGGGGCACTGGCAGGTGGTGGGGAGGTTCTCATCGTTTTGGTTCTCCCTGTCGAGCTGGCGGGTTGGGAGTGCTGTGGGGGCCTGGCTCCTGGTGGGGCTAGCTCTGTGTGAGCGTCGGTGCGGTGTACTGACGAATTTGAGAGCGCTCTCAGGGTGATCGTGAATCTGCGGCCTTTCGTTGTCCTCCTCTGCGTCGGCGCCGCGGCACTGTGGATCCTGGTGCGCGCGGCCGATTACGGACGATCCGTCATGTCATGTGAAACAGGCCTGAGTTGGATGCCGGCCGGGCAGGGATCGCCGTTTCAATGCAGGAGTGTCCGGCGCGACTCTCCATGCGTCAATGGCTTCAACGTGATCGGTTGAGACGGAGGTCTCCTGACGACGCTCTATGGAGTCCCGATAAAGGTCCGGACCAGGCTCTTTCGGGCTGCGGACCGTCCTCCAGTGATCGGGCGGGCGCGCTCATGTCCCGTTGAGCTGCGGTTCTGTGATGACAGCGTCAGGCAGGAGGTCCTGTCGTCGGGGTGACGGCTTGTGGCGCCGCTTGCAGACCCCGCACGGCGGCTTCAGGAGTCGAAGGCAACCGCTCTTGGGGGGGGGCTCCTGCGGTGCAGCCGCTGCTGCTCGATGAGGCGCGGGCCCTGCCCGACTGGGCCGACCTAGTTGGAGTATGTGTGCGGGAGTGGCCTGCGTCGCGACGGTCACCGTCGGTGTCGTGGGCGGCGGCACTGGCTGGGGAGCGACCAGGTCGACAGCTGCTCGGGGTCCTCCGGCAGGTCGGCCACGGCGACGCCCTCCCCCTTGGTGCACGTGTGACGGAGGGGGGTGGTGCTGGGGCCGGTTCACGGATGAACCGGCCCCAGTATCAGGCGTGTTCGAGGACGAACCTCAGCAGTAGAGGTTGCTGCCGGGGCTGACCCCGAGGATGGAGGTGAAGCGGTTGTAGGCGTCGACGCGGCTCTGGACCTGCGCGGGGTTGCGGCCGTCGCATTCCAGGGAGCCGTTGATGGAGCGGATGGTCTGGCCGAAGCCGGCGCCGTTGACCATGGCGTTGTGCGGGGTCATCGTGCCCGGGCCGGACTGGGTGTTCCAGTACCACAGGCCGGTCTTCCAGGCGACGGCCGAGTCGTTCTGCACCAGCCAGGGGTTGTTGAGCAGGTCGATGCCCAGGGCGTCGCCCGCGGCCTTGTAGTTGAAGTTCCAGGACAGCTGGATGGGGCCGCGGCCGTAGTAGGCGGCCTGTCCGGCCGGGCAGCCGTACGACTGGCTCCAGTCGCAGTACGTCGGGTAGTTGGCGGTGTTCTGCTCGACGACGTAGACCAGTCCGCCGGTCTCGTGGCTGACGTTGGCGAGGAAGGCGGCGGCCTCCTGCTTCTTGACCGTGTCGGAGCCGGTGTTGGCGAAGCCGGGGTAGGCGGACAGTGCGGCGGTGAGACCGCTGTACGTGTAGAAGCCGTTCCGGCTCGGGAACATCTGGTTGAACTGGGCTTCACTGACGACGAAGCCGGACGGGGTGGTGCCGCCGCCGCTCGCGGGGGCGCTCCACTTCTGGTTGGCGCCGCCCGAGCAGGTCCAGATCTGGAGCCGGGTGCCGTTGGCCGAGTTGTTGCCGGTGACGTCCAGGCACTTGTTGGCCTGCGGGTTGACGATGTCGTTGGCGGAGCTGACGGCCCACTGCTGGGCGGCGCTGCCGTTGCAGTCGTAGAGCTGGACCGTCGTGCCGTCCGCCGTGCCGGCGGAGGTCACGTCGAGACACTTGCCGAGCGCGCGCAGTGTTCCGTCACCGGGGTTGGACCAGGTCTGGGCGCTGGTGCCGTTGCAGTCGTAGAGCTGAACGGCGGTCCCGTTGGCGGTGTTCGCCCCGGCGACGTCGACGCACTTGCCGGCCAGACCGGTGATCCGGCCGTCCGCCGCACGGGCGGGGGAGACGGTGAACAGGGCGGACAGAGTCGCGGCGAGCAGCATGACGAGGGCCAGTCTGCTCAGAGCCGTGAGTCTGCGGAGACTAGGTGTGAAGTGGGGGGTGACCATGGGTCTTTGCTCCTGTGGTTGAGAGGTGGACGGGGGTGAGCAGCCCGCGTTGGTGGGCATGCGAGCCAGGCGTGCCGCGGCCGTCAGCCCAGAACCGTCTGGGTGACGACGATGTGTCCGGCGTCCGGGTCGAGGACGCCTCCGAGGCGGCTGAAGGCGCCGTCGGTCAGATCAAGGCACTTCGGTTCCTGCGGGGTCTGGGCGAACGTCCCGCGGTCATTGATCCGTACGGTCAGGGAGCGGCCGTTGGCGACATTGGTGACCTGGACACGCGTACCGAAGGGCAGTTGCGGCTGGCGCGAGAGCGACGTGGCCGCCGTGTCCGCGTTGTTGTCGAAGACCTCGCCGCTGGCCGTCAGGGCACCGGCGGGCTGGGGACCGTAGTGCGTGGCCCAGCACTGCTCGCCGGACTGCTGCGCGGGCGCGATCCACTTCTGGTTGGCGCCGCCGCTGCAGCTCCAGATCTGGATGCGCGTCCCGTTGGCGGAGGAGTTGCCGGAGACGTCAAGGCACTTGTTGGCGGCCGGGTTGACGATGTCGTTCGCGGCGGTGACGGTCCAGCGCTGGTTGGCGCCACCGGTGCAGGTCCACAGCTGGACCTTGGCGCCGTCGGCGGTCGAACTGCCCGTGACGTCAAGGCATTTGCCCAGGGCGCGGACAGTGTTGTCCGTGCCGACCGTCCACTGCTGGGCGCCGGTGCCGTTGCAGTCGTAGAGCTGGACCGGTGTGCCGTCGGCGGAGGCGGCTCCGGCGACGTCGAGGCACTTGCCGGCGAGGCCGGTGATGGACCCGGTCGCCGCGGCCGCCGGTACCGCGGTGAGGAGGCCGATCAGCAGGGCCAGCAGGGCGAGGACGGGGGTGCCGCGTAACGCGATGCGGGGGAGGTGGGAAGGAGCGGTCATGGGGGGTGGGGCCCTTTCGAGCGGTTCGGCACGCGCGGAAGAGGACGCAGATCTCAACTGGGCGCGTACCGAAGGGAATTGACGACTCGAAAGTAAAAGTCTAGACCAGTGTGGTCAAGGTGTGTTCATGGCCACGCATCAGGATCAGGAGCGCCAGGGAGGAAGGCGGAGCCGTAACACACTTGGACACGACGGAAGTTGATGGTTCTGGGCGGGGGTCCTGGCGGCAGTCGGAACCGTGGCGAGCGCACCGTCGGCCGTCGCGTCGCTCACGCGTCGCCGTGCTGGCCAGGTGTGGCACCACAGGTCCCGCCCCAACGCGTCGTGCCGCTCAGACGGCCGACGTCTGGCCACCGCCGACCGGGCGTGAACCGGTTAACCGGAAGTGAATTACTCGTAGCCATCAGGCGTACAACCCTTCACTCCTTGCTCGCGTCGAACTGGCGTGCAACGGCGCCGCCGTCGCGGGAAGTCCTGTGGGGGGATCCCTTGTCCATGATGGTCCGTTGGTTGTGTGCTGCCCTGCGCGTGCGGGCGAAGGCCGACCTTCTGCTGGTGTTCCTGTTCGCCGCCGGTTTCGCCGCGCTGCCCGTCTTCGCACTACTGCCGTCCCTGTGGGGCTTCGCCGTCGCGTCCGCCGTGAGCTACATCGTGGACGAGGCCCTGCATGTCCGGGCACCCCAGTTCGTCCGCCGACTCGCGGCATTGCAGCTCGACCGCACCCTGCGGTTCGCCTTCAGAACACTGATGCTGCTCGCCCTGGCCGACCGGACGGGAGCCCCGGACCGGGTGCTGGTCGCCGGACTCGCCGTCTTCGGCGCCCACTTCGCGCTGGTGATGCTGTACTCGGCGGTGCATCACGCGATCAGCCGTCGGCGTGTGCTGCCGGTGGCCGTGCGCAACCTCGACATGAGCGGGTCCGGCATCGAGAAGCCCCCGCCCGCGTATCTCTACCGGCGTTTCCTGCGAAAGTTGCTGCACCTGGACCTGCTTGCCCATGCGGGACTGCTGGTGGCGCTCGCGGCCGGGACCTGGTACCCGGCCTTCATCGGCTACGCGCTGACGGCCGGGTCCGCGGCAGCGGCCGTATCGGCCCTGCTGATGGCGTTCCGTCGGGCCCGCCGGATGCCGGGAAAGGACGAGGTGATCGCCGAGGTCAACCGTCAACTGGCCGGCTACCGACCCGAAGTGGCCCTGTATTTCAGCTTCGCGGCGGTGTCCCGGGACTTCATGTACCAGGTCAACATGTGGATCGAGACGCTGGAGCAGCTCGATCGACGCCCGCTGATCATCCTGCGTGAGCAGGCCTCGTTCCGATACCTCAGCCGTACCTGGATCCCGGTCCTGTGCGTGCCCAAGGCCGACGACCTGGCCGAGCTTGAACTGCCGGACGTCCGGGTCGTCCTGTACCCGGGCAACGCCGGCAAGAACGTGCACATGCTGCGCGTCGCCGAGGCCAAGCACGTCTTCATCGGCCACGGCGACAGCGACAAGCTCGCCAGCAGCAACCGTGTCAGCAAGGTGTACGACGAGATCTGGGTGGCAGGACAGGCCGGGCGTGACCGTTATCAGCGGGTGCGGCACGCCATCAGCGACGAGGCGATCGTCGAGGTGGGGCGTCCGCAACTGTCGTCGATACGGCTGCACGCCGACCACACGCCGGGCCCACTGCCGGTCGTGCTGTACGCCCCCACTTGGGAGGGCTGGAGTGACGACGACTGCCACACATCCCTCATCCCGATGGGTGTGCCCCTGGTTGAGAAGCTCCTTGCGCAGAACGTACGGATCATCTACAAGCCGCACCCGCTCACAGGCCGCCGCTCTCCCGAAGCGGCTGCCTCGGACCGGGCCGTCCGTGAACTGCTGAGCAACGACAACGAGCGACACGAGTCCACGCAGGCGCAGGCCGCACTCCCCGTCGGGCCGAGGCTGCGGGAAATCCGGGCTCGGATCGACGAGTTGGCCGGACGGCACAGTGGCGACTACACGCAGCAGACCCGCGACTCACGGGTCCCCGACCGCGGCGACACGGCCGAGTGGCACGCCCTGCACAGCGAGTGGCACCAGCTCTTCTGGGAGAGCCACGGGCCGGTCCGGCATCGTGTGATCCTCGGACAGCTGCCCACGCTGTACGAATGCTTCAACCAGGCGGACATGCTCATCAGCGACGTCTCCTCGGTGGTCGCCGACTTCGTCGCCAGCCTCAAGCCCTATGTCCTGACCAACGCGCACGACCTGCCCGATGACGAATTCCGTGCCGCCTACACCACCGCCGGCGGTGCCTACCTCCTCGACCGCGACTGCACCCGGCTGCCAGAGATCCTCCGCTCGGTCCGCGAGCCGCGCCACGATCCGATGGCACCGCACCGCCACGACTTCAAGGAATACGTCCTGGGCGCAGACCACCCCAGTTCCATGCAGCGCTTCAACACTGCCGTCAACACTCTGGCCGACAGGTCCGCGGTGGAGCGGGGCGAATACCGGGCGGACCGAGACCATCACACCGTCAAGGAGTCGGCGTGGTCGCATGACGTTCGGTTCGTGATGCCGGTGGTGCCGGAACTCTGAGGACCGGCATCGGCGGGCTGACCGGCCGAGCGTCATGGTGGCCTCGGGTTCGGGGTGAGGGCGCGTTCGTCGGACGATCAGTCCGTGACCGCGTCCACGGGCCAGAGCGACTCCTCCGCCTAGGCCGCATCACCTCATCAGCGCGCTTCGGCGCCACCGTTGTCCAACGGTGGCGCCGAAACGCGCGCGGGATAAGAATGGGTGGGCAGGTGTCAGAACCAGCTCTGGTTCTGACCGGAGTTGCACGACCAGGTGCGGAATCCGGCGTCGCTGTCGTCGATGCAACGATTGGTCGCCTGGTTCCTGAGCTCGATGGTGTTGTCACCCCACTTGTGCACGAGCCAGCTCTGGTTGGTGCTGGAGTCGCAGGACGCGGTCTTGAACCCCTGGTCGCTGTCGAACATGCAGCGGTTGGTCAAGGCGTTCTTCAACTGCACCGTGCCGTCACCCCACTTGTGGACGATCCAGTTCTGCGGGGTGGAGCCGTTGCAGTCCCAGGTGCGGAAACCGGAGTCGGTGTCGTCGATGCACCGGTTGGTCGCCTGGTTCTTGAACGTGTTCACGGCGTCGGCCGCCGAGGCTGTCGCGGCGGGCAGCAGTGCGATGGCGGCGGCGGAGACGCCGAGCGCCGCGACGCGGGTCAGGACGGAGACGGACATGGGTGTTCCCTTCGGTGGGGTGGTGGTGCCCCGCAGCCGAGTGCGGCGGGGAGTCGGGCGCGGGCGCTCGGGCAGGGGAGCGGTCAGCCGCACTGGCGGCCGACGTTGCCCTTGTCGTCGCCCTTGAGGTAGATCGCGCTGACATAGCCGACACCGCCCGCGTTCAGGGGCAGTTCGATCCACTTGTCGTTGCTGTAGCCCTCGGCCGTGACGAGCTGGCCCGTCTTCCAGCAGTTCGCCGGGTAGCTCTCGTTGGGGTACACCTTGCTGACGGCGTCGCAGGATGTGGCCGCGCAGGAGCGGACGTTGGCCTCCGCCCAGGCGGTCACGGTGACGCCCTGCCCACCACCGCCCGGCGTGCAGGGCAGGCTCACCCCGCGGTCGCGCAGATACGGCACCGGGTCGATGCCGCGCACCGTGGTGGAGGTGCCGATCCTGACCCGCAGGTGCAGGTGCGGCCCCGTCGCCTCGCCCTCGCTGCCCATCAGGGCGATGCGCTGACCGGCCTGGACGTGCTGGCCGACGACGACGTCCCGCTGGTACATGTGCCCGTACTCGGTCACCGTGCCGTCGTCGTGCAGGATGCGGATCCACTGCCCGTAACCGCTGGCGGGACCCGAGTTGATGACCTCGCCGGCGCCCACGGCGTAGATGGGCGTGCCCTGGGCGTTGGCGATGTCGACGCCGTCGTGGCTGTCGCTGTACCCCTGGGTGATGACCCCGGCGGTCGGGCACGCGGCGGCGAACGCGGCCGGGGCGGACG